>JADIMF010000046.1 GCA_017694915.1 Candidatus Ornithospirochaeta stercoravium | reverse complement strand
GAAATACATCAGGAACCAGCTGATTGAGGATAAGAATGAAGAGCAGCTGGTGATGAAGGAGCTGTTTGACCCGTTTACGGGTGAGCCGGCAAAGAAGGACAGGTAACAGCTATGAAGGATCCGGTGAGCAGCATAAGGCACCGGATGGGAAGATAGACAGGAGCTGCTTTAGCAGCAGTCTGGGAAAGAGTGCAACTGGCAGTCTGTTTCAGGGCGCGTACCAGCGCTTGCCGGTATTATGCCCTTATAGGGCTTGGTCAAACCACCGGCTGGGCCGGTGGTCATGATAAGACAAATAACGGGCATCGGGAAGATGTCCGTTGTCATGCTATACAGAGATGAGCATTGCTCATAAACTATATAATCTGAGATTATCAGGAGAAGGTTTAAGGCTGCCCTCCGTTATCATATGAACGATCTCCACGGTCTTGTCTGTACACGGAGTCGGGATGCCGGCTTTCCTCCCTTGCTGCGAAAGCGCTCCGTCTATTGCATCGATTTCCGTAGGCTTACCTTTCTCGATATCCTGAAGCATCGAAGCCTTGAGAGCTCTATGCTTCTTCATAGCTACAGGGATTATGTGATAGCTGATCATCTTCTTTACAGGACCGTTGTAACCTAGGATCTTCTCGATATCATGTCCCTGCATCGGAGCAAGCTTTATGCCGAGCTTATGTGCAGTATCCATGCATTCCTTCATGATATTCTGAGCTATATGGCGAGCCTTCCTGTCATCAATCACACCACCGAATGTGTATCCTGTTACCGCAGAAAGACCAGAGAAAGAAGCATTGATGAGAAGCTTTGACCAGCGTGCTGCCATGAAATCCTCATCAATTTCGGCATCCCCCATCTTAGAGAGAATATCCTGCAGCATCCTCAGGTTATCATCAGTGCCGCCCTTTATCCTTCCCAAGCTGAACGAAAGTGTTCCCTCTCCGCTCGTAAGCTCAGATACCCCTGGACCTTTGAGCGTTGCACCCCATCCTATTGTACAGCCATATGTTCTGTCCTCTCCGATTATCTCGGCAATCCCTGGTTCAGGAAGACCATTCTGGCAAGTGCATATGATTCCCTTATCAGACAGATGGGATGATATGAAACGTACTGTAGCATCGTTCTCAAGGCACTTGGTCATGAGAAAGACAACATCATAACCATCCTCCATCTCATCGGGAACCATGGCTCTGACAGGAACGGTGAAGTCAACTTTACCGACTACATGCGCGCCCTTTTCATTAAGGGCTTCGACATGTGCTTTATTTCTCGTAATGAGATCGGCATTAAAACCGCTTTTAGCAAGATAAGCCCCGAGAATGGTCCCGAGGCTTCCTGCTCCATAGATACAGGTTTTCATCATGTCTCCGCGTATCCGATCATATCGTCAATCGAAGCACCAGGTGCCACCATCGGATAAACCATATCATCCGTAGGGATTATGGCCTCGATAACGACCGGACCACCATATTCAACAGCTTCTTTCAGCACTTTCTCCGGATCATCTTCCGGAAGAATCCTCATACCCTTCACACCATATGCCTCTGCAAGTTTTACCCAATCAAGAGGAGTGTCGAGAGTCGTTTCGGAATAATGCTTCTCATAGAAGAGTGTCTGCCACTGTCTTACCATTCCAAGTACATGATTGTTCATCAGAAGAACGATGACAGGCAGCTTATAGCGCGCAATCGTGGCAAGCTCGTTTGCATTCATCCTAAAAGAACCATCACCAGCGATGTTTATAACCCGTTTACCCGGATTAGCCACCTGAGCACCTATCGCAGCACCTGTACCGAATCCCATCGTTCCAAGACCACCGGAGGTGAGGTAATGACGTGGTTCTCTTGAGTGGAGGAACTGAGCTGCCCACATCTGATGCTGTCCGACTTCGGTCGTGACAAAACCATCTGCAGGGAATACCCTGTCGAGCGCTTCAAGAATCTCCTTCGGGCGCTTTGCATCTGAAGCGACCTTCACAGGATACTTTGCTCTCTTCTCTTGAATGGTAGCCATCCACTCCTTATGCTCAAGAGGCTCACCTATGGCCTTCATGAGCGCATTGAGTCCTGTTTTTATATCAGAGATGATATGAACTTCGGACATTATGTTCTTATTGAACTCTGCCGGATCGACATCTATCTGGATGATCTTCGCCTTCTTTGCGAATGTAGAGCTCTTGGAGATTACACGATCGGAGAATCTTGCGCCTACGACGATCAGGAGATCACAGTTGGATATCGAAAGGTTCGACAGCCTTGTACCATGCATTCCTATCATACCTGTGAATCTCGGAGATGACGACTCAATAGCCCCAAGTCCCATGAGGGACGAACCGACAGGAGCATCGATGAGATCAACGAATTTTCTGAGCTCTGCTGAAGAATCAGATCTTATAACACCACCACCGACATAGCACATCGGCTTCTTTGCCTTTCTTATAAGCTCAGCAGCTGCCTCGATATCCTTTGCCCTCGGCTCTCTCGGAATCTCAATCTCCTTTTCCGGGAAAGGCTTGAGATCAATCTCCCCAACCTGCATATCCTTCGGGATATCGATGAGGACAGGACCTGGACGGCCTTCCCTTGCGATATGGAAGGCTTCAATGATCGTATCCTGCAGATCCTCTATCTTCTTCACGATGTAATTATGTTTCGTAATCGTAAGAGTGATTCCCTGGATATCAACCTCCTGGAAGCTATCGCGTCCAAGAAGCGAGAGAGGAACATTTCCTGTAATCGCAACGACAGGAACGGAATCCATATAAGCTGTGGCTAGCCCGGTTACGAGATTCGTGGCTCCCGGACCCGATGTTGCGATGCAGACTCCGACCTTTCCTGTGGATCTTGCATATCCATCAGCGGCATGGCTTGCACCCTGCTCATGCGCTGTAAGAACGTGATGTATACGTCCTTTGCTCAGATAAAGCGCATCATAGAGAGGGATAACCTGTCCGCCAGGATATCCGAAGACTGTATCAACACCCTCATGCACAAGGCATTCAACGATTATTTCTGCACCGGTCATTAGTCCTCCTTGATTATCGCACCCTGACGTGCGCTTGTGACATGCTTTGAATATCTGTAGAGATAACCCGTCTTAACGCGGCTCTCGAAAGGTCTGAGATTCTTTCTTCTCTCCTCGAGGACCTTCTCATCCACAAGGATATCAAGCGTATGGTTATCGATATCGATATTGATCATATCGCCTTCCTCAACAAGAGCTATCGGACCACCGGAAGCTGCTTCTGGAGAAACATGTCCGATGGAAGCACCTCTTGTAGCTCCAGAGAATCTTCCGTCTGTAATAAGCGCTACTGATTTATCGAGGCCCATTCCAGCTATGGCAGATGTCGGGCTGAGCATCTCACGCATTCCAGGTCCGCCCTTCGGGCCTTCATAGCGGATGATTATCACATCGCCCGGATTGATCTTCTTGCCGAAGATTGCCTTGATAGCCTCTTCCTCGCTGTTGAAAACCCTTGCTGGTCCCTTATGGGAAAGCATCTCAGGAGCGACTGCACTTCTTTTTACAACAGCGCCATCAGGAGCAAGAGAACCAGACAGGACTGCAATACCACCCGTCTGTGAGTAAGGGTTGTCTATCGGCCTTATAACCTCTTCATCCGTATTCCTTGCAGCAGCGACAGAGTCTCCGATTGTCTTTCCCGTGACGGTAATGAGCGAGAGATCGAGAAGATTCTTCTTCGACATCTCCTTCATGACAGCCATCACACCACCTGCAAGATAAAGATCCTCCATGTGATGCGGACCAGCAGGTGCAAGATGACAGAGATTCGGAACCCTCGCGGAAATCTCATTGGCTTTGAAGATATCGATATCTATGCCGGCTTCATGAGCGATGGCAGGAAGATGAAGCATCGTGTTTGTCGAGCATCCAAGTGCCATGTCCACGGAAAGCGCATTATAGAAAGCTTTCTCGGTAAGTATCTGGCTCGGTCTGATGTCATTCTTAAGGAGTTCCATTACCTGATACCCCGCTTCCTTTGCAAGCCTGATACGCTCTGAATAGACTGCGGGAATCGTACCATTGCCTGGAAGGCCCATTCCTATTGCCTCCGTAAGGCAGTTCATGGAATTTGCCGTATACATACCGCTGCATGAACCGCATGTTGGACATGCGCTGTTCTCCCAGTCAAGAAGCTCCTCATCGGAGAGAGTACCTGCAGCATGTCTACCGACAGCCTCGAACATCGAGGAAAGGGACATACCTTTCTTATCGCCGCCTTTCACATGACCAGCAAGCATCGGACCGCCTGACACGAAGATCGATGGAAGGTTGAGACGCGCAGCTGCCATGAGCATTCCAGGAACAATCTTATCGCAATTAGGGATGAATACGAGTGCATCGAACTGATGAGCTGTCGCCATAACCTCGATTGAATCAGCGATAAGCTCACGGGAAGGAAGCGAGCATGTCATTCCCTGATGGCCCATCGCGATACCATCGCATACGCCGATTACAGGAAATTCAACAGGATTTCCCCCATTCTCCCTGACTCCGGCTTTTACAGCATCTGCTATCTTTCTGAGCTCCATGTGCCCCGGGATTATCTCATTCTGTGCACAGACAACGCCAATCATGGGCATCTTTATTTCCCTGTCTGTCCATCCAAGAGCCTTCATCAAGGATCTGTGAGGAGCCTTATCCACACCTGTCTTTACATTATCCGATCTCATACAAGCCTCCTGAGGATCTCCGAACCGCATTCGTCCGTTCCGACATGATCTTCACCCTTCTTTGCGATATCAGCGGTGCGTACACCATCGGAGATAGCGCTCTTCACAGCATTTTCGATAGCTCTTGCCTCTTTCTCCAGTGAGAATGAATAGCGCAGCATCATCGCAACAGAGAGAATCGTTGCCGTAGGATTCGCAACATTCTTTCCCGCAATATCAGGAGCAGAACCATGTATAGGCTCATACATACCCCTCGTTCCATCCCCGAGGGATGCGGAAGGAAGCATTCCTATTGAGCCAGTTATCATCGAAGCCTCATCTGAAAGAATATCGCCGAACATATTCTCGGTAAGAATGACATCGAACTGCGATGGATTTCTCACAAGCTGCATCGAGGCGTTATCCACATACATGTAATCCAGAGTGACATCTGGATAGGACTTCCCCATCTCAGAAACTGTTTCTCTCCAGAGTCTTGATGATTCAAGCACATTTGCCTTATCCACGAGTGTTACATGGCCTTCCCTGAGCCTTGCGCTCTCAAAGGCCTTAAGAGCGATACGCCTGATCTCCGCTTTCGAATAGCTCATCGTATCATATGCACTCTCTCCATCCTCGCTTCTGCCTCTTTCACCGAAATAGATTCCTCCGGTAAGCTCGCGAAGAATGAGGATATCGATGCCAGACGCGATGATCTCGCTCTTGAGAGGAGATGCATCGGAGAGCTCGGGATAAATCACAGCCGGCCTCATATTCGTATAAAGCCCAAGACCGCTTCTCAGACCAAGAAGTGCTTTCTCAGGTCTCTTATCACCAGGAACACCATCCCACTTCGGACCTCCGACAGCACCGAGAAGAACGGCATCGGAGGAAAGACACTCCTCCAGAGCCTCTTTTCTGAGTGGTACACCGTACTTGTCTATGGAGACACCGCCGGCATCGACCTCGCTGTACTCTATTCTATGTCCATAGATTTCAGCAGTTCTGTCGAGGACGCGTACAGCTTCCCTTACTATTTCCGGCCCGATTCCATCTCCTGGAACAAGGGCAATATGCATATCCATCAGTAATTCTCCTTTATGTATCCGATAAGCCCGCCGCTCTCGATGAGACGCTGCATGAACGGTGGGAATGGTTCGGCCTTATATGTCTTTCCTGTGGTTCTGTCTGTGATCTCACCTGTGGAGAAATCGACGGAAAGCACATCTCCGGCCTTTATCTCATCAGCTGCCTCCGGACACTCAAGAATCGGAAGCCCGATGTTTATAGAGTTGCGGAAGAAGATACGGGCAAATGTCGATGCAATTACGCAGCTTACACCAGATGCCTTTATCGCAATCGGGGCGTGCTCTCTTGAGGAACCGCAGCCGAAATTCTTTCCAGCCACTATGATATCTCCCTGCTGAACGTTCTTCACGAATTCAGGATCTATGTCCTCCATGCAGTGCTTCCTGAGATCATCCTTATCGGATGAATTCAGGTAACGGGCAGGAATGATTACATCCGTATCTACGTTATCACCATATCTGAAGACTCTGCCTTCTGCTTTCATACGATTTCCTCCGGATCTGTTATACGACCTGTGATGGCGCTTGCGGCGGCAGTCTCAGGAGATGCGAGATAAACCTCGCTCTTCACATGTCCCATGCGTCCGACGAAGTTGCGGTTCGTCGTCGAAACGCACTTCTCGCCTTCTGAAAGTATTCCCATGTAACCGCCGAGACATGGACCGCATGTCGGTGTCGATACTACACAACCTGCTTCCACAAAAATATCAAAAAGACCTTCATGCATTGCATCAAGCCATATCTGCTGCGTTGCAGGAATGACGATGCATCTGACGCTGTCCGCTATCTTATGACCTTTGAGTACGGCTGCAGCCTTCTCGAGATCCGAAAGACGTCCGTTAGTGCAGCTTCCGATAACGACCTGATCTATCTTTATGTCCTTACCTTCCTTTGCTGGATGAGTGTTCTCCGGAAGATGCGGATAACTTACCGTCGGAACTATGGAGCAGAGATCGATGTCTATCACCCTTGCATAATCAGCATCCGGATCGGATGTGAAGATCTTCGGCTCCTTGGCGTTATGCTCCTTCAGATACTCAAGGGTAAGATCATCAACTGGGAAGATACCATTCTTCGCGCCAGCCTCGATGGCCATATTCGCAATCGTGAACCTGTCATCCATCGTGAGCGAATGATACCCCTCTCCGCCGAACTCCATTGCCTGATACCTTGCTCCATCAACGCCTATCATACCAATGATGGTGAGGATGAGGTCCTTTCCAGAGACATGCTTTCCAAGCTTTCCTGAAAGGCGGAAGAGAATCGTCTCAGGAACGCGGAACCAGGCTTTTCCTATTGCCATTCCAGCAGACATATCGGTAGAGCCAACACCGGTGGAAAACGCTCCAAGTGCACCATATGTACAGGTATGGCTATCTGCACCGATTACAGTGTCTCCTGCTGTTACAAGACCTTTTTCAGGAAGCAGAGCATGCTCTATTCCCACTCTGCCTGCCTCGAAATAGTTCGTTATGTTCTCGCTCTTCGCAAAAGCACGCACACATGCACACTGCTCAGCAGCTTTTATATCCTTATTCGGTGTGAAGTGATCCGGGACAAGAGCGATCTTGTCCTTATCGAAGACATGCTCCTTGCCGAATCCCGGAAACTCCTTAATAGCGACAGGGCTTGTTATGTCATTGCCAAGCACCATGTCGAGATCAGCCATGATGAGCTGTCCCGGATGCACGCTCTCAAGCCCCGCAGCATGTGCAAGGATCTTCTCTGTCATTGTCATCGGCATCTCAGTCCTCCTTATCCGTATGTCCGACAAGCATGTCATTCTCGAATGAAGCAGTCGTTGCAGCCGGTCCGCCGGAAATCGATGAGGAAGCACCTTCAAGCATCCTGTTCACGGCAGTAAGACATGCAAGAATCGAAGCCTCGATAACATCAGTAGATACTCCGCGTCCACGATATACCCCGCTTCCGTCCGATATCTTCACCAGAGCCTCTCCAAGAGCATCGCGATGCTCTGTTACGGCCTGCAGCTGGTAATCATCAAGGGAGAACGGATGACGTATGATCTTCTCCACAGCTCTGAGAGATGCATATACAGGACCGGTGCCCGACGCAACACCTTCAACTGTCTTGTCACCATTCTTGAGCTTGATACATGCCGTGCTTGTAATGCTGTTTCCGCTTGTTACAACGTAGGATACAAGCGACCATGTCTGCTTATCATGGCTCTCCGATGCCTCAACAAGCGCAATGATGTCCCTGTCGGTGACATTCTTCTTCCTGTCGCAGAGATTCTTGAATTCCGCAAACAGCCTTGATACCTCACTATCGGTAAGCGTATAGCCAAGCTCCTCAAGCTTTCTGGAGAATGCATGCTGTCCAGAATGCTTTCCGAGGACATAATTCGTCTTCACGACTCCTACGCTTTCAGGTGTCATGATCTCATATGTCTTAGAGTTGGCCATCATTCCATGCTGATGAATACCTGATTCATGTGCAAATGCGTTGTCTCCGACAATTGCCTTCGACGGGAAGATACGAACACCTGTGATTGATGAGAGAAGACGGGCTGAGCGGCAAAGCTCCTCCGTATTTATCCTGGTCTCCGTATCGTAGAGATCAGGACGTGTCTTCATAGCCATCACGACTTCCTCAAGAGCCGTGTTTCCTGCCCTCTCGCCGATTCCACAGAGAGTACATTCAATCTGTCTTGCCCCTGCCCTTACACCAGCGAGAGTATTGGCTGTTGCAAGTCCGAGGTCATCGTGGCAGTGCATGCTTATGATGGCTTTATCTATGTTGGGAACGCGGTTTCTGACAGCCGTAACCATCTCCGTTATGTCCCCAGGGGAGGCATAGCCTACGGTATCAGGGAGGTTGATTGTCGTAGCACCTTCCTTGATAGCCTCCTCAACGACGCGGCACATGTAATCGAGATCTGTCCTCGTCGCATCCTCGAGGGAGAATTCGATATCAGGGCAGAGATTACGTGCGTAGCGTACAGCTGACTTAAGTCTCTCGACAGCCTCATCGCGTGACATCCTCAGCTTATACTGAAGGTGCAGGTCCGAGGTTGCGAGGAATACATGGATACGCGGGCGGCGTGCGACGCGTACAGCATCCCATGCTGCATCGATATCCTTCTGAAGTGCACGGGCAAGGGAGGCTACCGTGACATCGTTCACGGCTCCTGCGATGGCCCGTACGCTTTCGGCATCTCCTGGACTGGATATGGCGAATCCGGCCTCAATTATGTCAACGCCTAGCGTCTCGAGCTGCTTTGCTACCCTGATCTTCTCATCCAGGTTCATGCTGTAACCCGGCGCTTGCTCTCCATCCCTGAGCGTGGTGTCGAAAATATAGATCCTATCCGCCATATCAATCCTCCTTGATTATTTCTTGAGCCAGCTCATCAGAGATCTGAGGCGTGCGCCTGTCTCTTCAAGGAGCGACTCCTTTTCCATCCTCTTTGTTGCGTTGAAGAACGGACGTCCGACCTGGTTCTCAAGAAGCCAGTTGCGTGCGAATGTTCCATTCTGGATTTCGGTAAGGATTTCCTTCATTGCCTTCTTTGTCTCATCTGTGACAACCCTTGGTCCTGAGACATAGTCACCATACTCAGCTGTATCGGAGCATGAGTAGCGCATGAATGTCAGGCCGCCCTGGTTGATGAGGTCAACGATGAGCTTCATCTCATGGCAGCATTCAAAATATGCCATCTCCGGCTGATAACCAGCTTCCACAAGAGTATCGAATCCAGCCTTGATGAGATGCGATACACCACCGCAGAGAACAGCCTGCTCACCGAAGAGGTCAGTCTCGGTCTCCTCCTTGAATGATGTGACGAAGATACCAGCTTTGCCAGCTCCGATAGCTGCTGCATATGCAAGAGCGACCTTCTCGCTGTCACCGGATGGATCCTGGTTCACTGCGATAAGACATGGAACACCCTTTCCTTCCTGATACTGGCTTCTTACTGTATGGCCCGGTCCCTTAGGAGCAATCATTATGACATTGACATCCTCTGGTGGAACGATCTGTCCGAAATGGATATTGAAGCCATGAGCGAATGCAAGATACATTCCCTTTCTGAGGTACGGCTCGATTGACTGATGATAAAGCTTAGCCTGCTTCTCGTCGTTTACGAGAATCATGACAATGTCAGCAGCCTTGACAGCATCTTCGGTCGTCATGACCTTAAGGCCAGCTTCCTCTGCCCTTGCCCAGCTCTTAGAGCCGTTGTAAAGACCAACGATAACATCCACTCCGCTCTCATGGAGATTGAGTGCATGTGCGTGTCCCTGGCTTCCGTAGCCGATAACAGCTACTTTCTTGTTCTTGATGATTGAAAGATCAGCATCTTTCTCATAGTACATCTTGCTCATGGTACCTTCCTTATAATCAGCCTTCCTCATCGGAGGCAATTTCCGAAATCGGTCTCGAACCACGTTCGAGTGCGGTTATACCTGTCCTTACAAGCTCAACAATCCCATACGGGCGTACGAGCTGAAGGAAGGATTCAAGCTTATCCAGAGAACCTGTAAGCTGCATCGTCACGGTCTCCGGAGTCACATCGAGGATCTTCGCCTTGAACATCTCGCCAATTCCGGCGATTTCCATACGGGTGGAATTGTCGGAATGGAGCTTCACAAGCATAAGCTCCCTCTGAAGCGATCCGTTTCTTGTCATTTCATGGACCTTTATGACATCAACGAGCTTTCCGACCTGCCTGATAATCTGCTCGACAATCTGCCTGTCTCCAGTGACAACTATTGTGATACGGCTTCTTTCCGGACTCTCTGTCTCTCCTACGGAAAGAGAATCGATGTTGTATCCACGACGGGCAAAAAGCGCTACGACACGCATCAGTACACTAGGTCTGTTGTATACAAGTATGGCAAGCGTATAGCTGTCTTTCTTCTGGTCCATTACGACCCTCCTTATAAAAATAAGCCCGAGGAAAAAAGCTTTTCCACGGGCCTCTAACTACGCCAGAATAGGCTCAACCGTGGTTCAGCTTCTAATGACGAGTACAGATAGAAGGAGTGATGATATGATTGATATATTATTCATTTCATTCTCCTCCTTGAGTTTTCATACTTTCTTATACGACAAGCGGTAGTTTAATGTCAACAAAGCACGAAAGAAAATTGAAAAAATATTCACAATTATGCATACAGCATAATCAATCTTTTAACGGTATGTTGAAAACCATGCGGTCGCGGGTAAGAACAGTATCCGGGAATACCGCTTTGGCCTCTCTTTCGAGTATCTTCAGCTCCTTATCGGCGTAGCGAGGGGAATAATGCTGAAGGCAGAGCTTGCGGCTGTAGCTGTCACGAGCGATCATGGCAGCTTCCTTCGCCGTCATATGCTTCTTCTCCCTTGCAGTATCGCGCAGAGCATCCTCGAACATACCCTCACAGAAAAGGATGTCGGAATCATGGACATAATCCGCGATGTTCTCGAAATACAGAGAGTCGGTCACATAGCTTATCTTGCGTCCGTCGCGAGATGGCCCCATGACCATATCGCTGGTTATGACACGTCCATCATCGAGGGTTATGCTCTCTCCTCCCTGGAGCCTTCCCCAGAGCTTTCCCTTCGGGATACCAAGCTCCACTGCCTTATCTGGGAAGAACTCGCCTTTCCTCCTCTCCTCCACGAGGGAATAGCCATAACATGGTTTTGTATGGATCAAGGGGAAAGCCTGAACGGAAAAGCCATCTCCTGAGAAGACAACACCGGTTTCGACTGGTATAACCTTGATCTCATAATTGATATACATATCGAGAATGCGGCGCTGTGATTCAATATACTCGGCCAGTTTCTGAGGCCCGATGATATACAGAGGTTCAGTCCTGTCAACCTGAGAGGAAAGCATCAGCATTCCCGGCAGTCCTGTGACGTGATCTGCATGCATATGGGAGATGAAGATTGCAGAGATCTTCTTCCATCTAAGATTAAGCATCTTCATAGAGACCTGAGTACCCTCTCCCGAATCGAAGAGGAACAGGTCGCCATCACGACGTACCAGAACAGATGTAAGAAAACGCCCGGGAAGCGGCATCATACCGCTCGTGCCAAGCGAGAAAGCTTCAAGGTTCACGCTCTGAGTTTATACGAAAAGCACATATTCATGGAAGAAGGCGTGAACGGCGTAGCATCAGGAAGACTGATATGGAAGATACCGCTATCATCGCAAGAAGCATGAGAACAAGCTCCCTTACCGGGATAACCACCTCAAATGATGTTATGTAATAGTCGAGAAGCGCGGGAGAAACGGAGGAGATGAAGGATATCAGAGAAGGGGAAAGGCTTGAGATTATTATCCCGAGAACCATTCCGAGAACAGCAGCTACGGCAACATAGGAGACTGTGATAAGCATATATACCCCGATTATCTCCCTCCTTCCGATACCGAGAAGCCTCATCCCCTGGATATCATTCCTGTCGCGTGAGATATAGAAATGAGCCGCATCGGACGAGAAGAAAGCCGCAAGCGCTGCGACAAGAATGATAAGAAAAGAGAGGATTCCTATCGACTGACGCACGTTCTGGTAAAGCGACGAATACATAGTCCTGTAACTCTCTGCAGGAATACCGCTCTTCCATAATGCAGAGACAAGGACTTCAGCATCCTGCCCTTCTGGAAGCAGTATCTCAAATGATGAAGGACCATCGACAAGATCGATCGGAGCGTAGACGAGATGCTTATCGAGCTGTGGATACACGGAACGGAATACACCATGGACGGTGACAAGAAGCGGCCGTGCCCTTCCCTCTTCCTTCTCCCACAAAAGCATCGAAAGCCTATCTCCAGGATTCAATGACAAGGAGGATGCAAGAGATGATGACACGATGACGGGATTTATCCCTTCGTCACCGTATTCGATATCGAGAACAGATTTCCTTATCCCTTCAAGATAATCCTCTCCGATGCCTTTAACCATTACGGCATTCTCGCCATTCTCCGCATAGAGAAGCGCAGTTCCTGTTTTTGTTTCCGAAATCTCCGCGCCTTCCGGAAGGAGTGAAGAATCTGGACAGGAAAGAGTTCGTACGCTTCCCGATCCCATGACCGCGAGAAGCTTATCTATGCCTTCCGACATAGAGATGATGAATGAAAGCGAGAAAGAAAGCGCTGCCGTGATGAGAAGGAGGATGAAAAGAGGAGACAGAGAGGAAAGGAAATATGCAAAACCTTTCTTCTCACCTATTTTCCTCCTTGCATAATATGCGGCGCCTTCATTCATACAGGACACCCCCTGAAAGGGTAAGGACCCTATCGCAGCGTGAAGCAAAGTCAGGGTTGTGTGTTACAAGAACCATCCCCCTTCCCGACTTCCGCAGAGCCTCCAGAAGAATATCCTCCGCCTCCGCCGCGCTTTTCTCATCAAGCGATCCTGTCGGCTCATCTGCGAATACGACAAGAGGCTCAGATACAAGTGCACGTGCAATTGCCGTACGCTGTCTTTCGCCTCCTGAAAGAGATGAGGGCCTGTGGTCCTTCCTTCCGGAAAGGCCAACTGAATCAAGAAGCACGGAGGCTCTTTCGAAAGCTTCCTTCCTCTTCATTCCGTTTATCATAAGAGGCATTGCCGTATTCTCCAGTGCGGAGAAATCAGAAAGAAGGAGCGATGACTGGAATACAAACCCCATCTTCTCTGCCCTCAGTGCCGCCTTCTCCTTCTCAGAAAGCCGGAGGGCATCCTCACCTGCATAGTAAATACTGCCTGAATCAGGGGTGGAAAGAAGAGCAGCTACAGAGAGAAGCGTGCTCTTTCCCGATCCGCTTCTGCCGACAATCGCGACGGACTCTCCCTCATAGAGCGAGAAAGATACGGAAGATAGTATCTCGAGCGTTCCTCCATCTGGCGATGGATATGTCTTCTTTATGTTCTCAAGACGAAGCAGCTCATTCACCAAGCACCTCCATGATATCCTTTCTCCATGTTCTTCTCACCGAGAGATATGTGAAGAGAAATGAAAATGCAAGCATTGCGGCTGAGAAGAGAATGAAAAGCATGTACTGCATATCAAGATCGGCAGTGGAAAGGAAGAATCTGAACAGAAAACGGGATGCGGCTTCAAGGAGTATCATGGATAATACAAATCCTCCTGCTATACCGGCCGCAAGCACTATCCAGGATGAGAGAAGCGCTGCAAGGAATATCCTTATCCGGGGCATTCCAAGCGTTTCGAGCTCTCTCAGCTCCTTTTCCTTTCCCTCTATCTGTGTCATCACAGACTGCCTGAGGGAAACGAGTATCACAATAAAAAGGAGCGAAAGCATGACTATCATCATCGTGCGTTCAATGAGGAATGCGCCATAGAGGCTTTCCTCCTTCTCCTTCCAGCTTACAGCATCATATCCTTCCAAACGAAGCGTATCAGCACATGATGCGTCTGCGCCTTTTATAGCTGTGTAGACAGCAGTGCCTTCAGGCATCGAATCAAGCGTAAGGAAAAGCATCGGAGTGCCGGAAGCACCTGCAAGACGATATGCGCCTGTTATCATATGGCTCCGGCTGATGGGAAGCATCATACCGCTTCTGCCCTTTCCGATTGCCGTCAGGATAACAGATGAATATCCTCTGGAAGCAATGACCTCATATGGAACGATAAGCCCCCCTTCTTCACCGCTCCAGATTGAAAGGCCGCCATCGTATGAATCATCGATATAACGGAGGGTATATGCATTTCCATCAAGAAGAGCTTCCGTCTCCCCGTAGGAAAACACGGTTGCCGATGGGAACATCTTCCTCATTTCATCCTCATGATCTCCGCTTATGGTTATATCGAAGCTTATCGATTCCCTTATGCCGCTGAACCTGCCACTCTGAAGAAAATCCATGATTGACATCGCGACCATCAGTACGGACAGGGAGAACATCAGAGAGATGGCAATGCGGATTGATGAGCCTCTGTGATTGAGATCTGATGAGAATGAGAAACGGAGCGCTATAGGAAGAATCATAGGCGTTCAACCTTCTTTACGCGCTCTCCATCGCCTTCGAATACGATAAGATATTCCTCCTCTCCGTTCCTGTAGCGGATTTCCTCGATGTCACCATTATCAAGGAAAGTGCGTGTCTTCTGGATTACCCCATCATTATATTCATCGGTTCTGGAAACCTTGCCATCGGAATATGATGTCACAAGACGCTTATCGCCTTCCGTTACAGTTACTTCCGAGACGATACCATCCTCATACAAATACTCCGTCAGAGTGCTTCCGCTCTCCTCGCTTATGAGAAGGCCATCAGGGGAATAAGTCCGGGTAACGCCATCGCGTCTTTCGATCCAGTTCCCGCTCTCCTCCGTTTCATACTCAGCAGGCGGAAGGGATGAATCCTCTTTTGTCACCATTCCATTGTCATGATATGTATATCTGATCGTATCTCCATCAAGGGAATACACATAGAATGATGGCGCGATATATGATTCGAGGCTGCCTTCGGTCCCTGCAAGTGTTCCGCCAGGCGTCTCAAGATATTCGATTCTCCTCACCATCTCCCCATCTATGGATACGGATACCGATGAAAGCCTCCCATCCTCATAGAAGTACTGATGTGTCTCTGTTCTTTCCGGAGTCTCAACCGACCATGAAAGACGTCTACCATCCTCATCAAGGACAACAGCCTCTTTTCTCTCCTCTTCTGTTATCGTATAGCCGTTATCGTTCTCTTCTCTTTCCCTTATGATATCCCCATCGAGATAGATAGTGGTCTTCCCATCCTCAGTAAGCCCTTCATATCCGGCACCGGAAACAGATTCCAGCGGCCCGAGATCCTGTCCAAGGGCATTCGACTGGAATGCAGCTGCAGATAATGAAGATGCTGCAAGGAGGAAGAGAACAATGGCTTTCATCTCACTCCAGTCCCATCAGTGCAGTGATGAATTCATCCTTATCGAAAGGCCTTATGTCATCATAGCCTTCTCCGACACAGACGAAGAGGACAGGAAGGTTCAGGAGCCTTCCTATCTGGAGAAGCGATCCGCCCTTCGCGGCTGAATCATATTTTGTAAGGATGACACCATCAAGCTTCACCGCCTCATTGAAAAGCATCGCCTGGGAAACGCCATTCTGACCTGTTGTCGCATCGATTACGAGGAACTTCTTATAGCACTCATCGGCAACACCGCGGGCATGAATGACCTTGTCCATCTTCTGAAGCTCCTTCATCAGATTCTCCTTGTTATGCATACGTCCCGCGGTATCAAGGAGGATGAGTTCATCACCATGAGCCTCTGCAGATGTTATCGCATCATATATGACAGCACCTGGATCGGAGCCCATCTGCTGCTTAACGATTCTCATTCCGAGTCTGTTCGCATGTATGTCGAGCTGGTCTACAGCAGCTGCGCGGAACGTGTCACCCGCGGCAAGCAGAACCTTATAGCCGTCTTTTGAGTATCTTTTAGCCATCTTTGCAATCGTAGTGGTCTTTCCCACTCCATTGACACCGAGAATCATGTAAACACTGAGCTTTCCATGCTGCGGCGCTGTCTCAAATGGCTTTATGTACCCGGAGAGAATCTCCTTCATCCTGGACTGCAGGTCACCTGCTTCCGTAATCTTCTCCCTTCTTGCCGTCTCCCTGAGTTCTGTTATGATCTCATCCGTGAGACGCGCACCGAGATCTCCCTCGATGAGTGTATCCTCGAGTTCATCGAAGAACTCCTCATCAATCTTCCTGCC
>JADIMF010000045.1 GCA_017694915.1 Candidatus Ornithospirochaeta stercoravium | reverse complement strand
GTTCATATTCAGATGATCTATATTTCTGTCTGAATCTTCTGCTTGACTGATTCCATATCTTATTTGCAGTCCACCATATATCTTCATCTAAGATTGGAGGATAAAGATTAGACTTAACAAGCAGTTCATCCATGTTTTCTTTTGTAAGGATGTACTTCTTATCATTGCTATGTGATTCTCTATAATAATAGCCTATATAAAGAGGTTGGGATAACATTCTCCGTATTTGACATACAGATATGCTATTGCCATTAAAGTTTATAACCTGATCCTCTAATATTCTTTTTATCTCATTACAGGAAGATCCATTGATATAAAGTTCATAGATGTAACGGATTATCTTGGCTTCTCTTTCATTTATCTCAAATGAAACCTTACCATTCTTCTTAATATAATCCCAACCTAAAGTGTTACCTTTAAGTACTCTATCTCCGTTTTCTCTCTGTTTCTTTATACCTGCTTTTGCTTTATCCAACTGAACCTTCCTCTGATAAGTAGATATAGATGATTCAATTGTAAACATCAATTCATCTTGGGGGTTAATAGGATCTATAAATCTACCAGAAATCTGTACTTTGACTCCTCTCTGGCTTAGATCATGTATTATCTTGAGATTATCTTCTGTATTCCTTCCTAATCTGGAATTGTCATATACACCTAAGATATCTCCGAATTTAAGAGAGAGTAAGAGAGATTTGAAAACATCTCTACCCTCTACACTCTTACCAGATGCTTTCTCAAACTTAGGAGTAAAAGATTCACCTAGTTCATTAGCCTGATGCTTTAGAAACTCAAGCTGTACTTCAATAGAAGTATCGTTCTGATTGATTGTTGAAACTCTTGCATAACCGTAGTACATCTTCTTCTTAATTCCTTTCTTTAATTATACTTACGGCTATGCGTAAGTTCACTCTAATCGTCAAAGTAATATAGATATCCAGTGTTATAATCAGCTACACCAGATTGAACATAACCATGTTCTTCTATATAGAAATTCTCAAAACTTCCAATTCCTACTGTATCCATTACTTCTTGTATTTCAGGAGTTATTTCTTCTATCTGTTCTAGGTCTGTATAGTTCCAATGAATTTCTATCTTATAGTCTCTAATTAAACTAGTTTCTCGATTACCTTTAGAAGGATAGAAAAATTCTGCAATATCCTCACCAGCATTAACAGGTACAAAATACTCTTGATCAAAGAGGTTTGTTTCAATCTGAAACCATATACGGAAGTCGGGATAATCTCCCCAACTAATGAGTCCTGCCCAACATTCCTCTTGTCCACCTTCTCTAGCATCGTAGTTATATTCTTCAACTCTGTTAGAAAGATTTTCATCTGCTAGTTTAAAGAGTTCATCCGCATCCTTATCCATCTCCTCCTTAGTCTTATTGACTAAGGGATAGAGATAAATATCATAAAGGATATTTTTATTTTTCATTTTATATACTCCCTATAACAACTATATAATTCTTTTATATCAAACGGAAATCTCTCAAAATCTATGTTACCACCTATCAGATTAAGGAAATCCTGACCATCATAATCTGTAAAAAAGAAATATTCTCTAGCCCATTTCTCTTCTACATCTGGGACTTCATAGAGATCTTCTACTGGATGAAATACATAATCTATAAAATTTTCACCATCTAGATCTTTGAAAATCCTATTTTCGAAATCTTTCATTTCTCTGTCAAACTCTGATCTCATGATAGGGTCAATACTAAATATCTTTACACGCCAAATAAATTTTTTCAATTTTATTCTCCTTTTAAAATAAGCCTTCCTTAATACAGGAATTGTCGATAGCGAAATCAAAGCAAGAAAATGAATCTCTAACTCTGAATGTCTTTGAATAGTCTGAGTAATAATTCACAAGATCGTGATATAGAGGGAACATTATAGAAAAGGATTCAAGATTTAATTCATCTTTTATTCCTTTGATAATATCAATAATCGAGTTACATTCTTCTCTGAACTCAATTACCCCATTACATTCACTTAAACTTGGGAAAGTAACTGTAGACCACCCTCGTTCAGGGTAAGAAATATTACTAGCACCAAACCTCTTTACAAGTGCTTTGTAAATTATTTCTTCCTGTTGCTCTAACGACTCTTTTGAAGAGTCTTCTCTAAATAATACTGAAAATGACTCTTTGTTCATTTTCCTCCTTTACCTATATCTTCATTGATATAGGACTTTATATAATTTATAGAAGCACAAGCTTCTGTTTTTGAGGATTAAAGAGTGATCTCAAAGGCCCAATTAAGAGATCACCAATTTTTTAGAGAGCAATATTTTGCATAACAAAATATTTATTTGTTTGTGATTATACTTTATCACATAGATACAACACTGTCAATAGATTTTATAAAATATTTTGTTTTATTGTAAAGAGTTACATGAGAAATCAAAGGCATAAATATTCTAATATAAGAAAAACTTGGTGAAATAAACTTGGCTAAAATAAATGCTATAATAAATCTTAGACCCTGCTCAAAGAGTTTCAAGCATTCCTGTCTTTTCTCTGTAGGAATCCTGTGACGGAGGGACGTTGTTCTTTCTTCCATACCGTCCTCCTGGTATTATCTTCATTCAGATAACCACCTTAAGCATCAGGTGCGGCTAATTGTGACTTCAATACTATCCTTTGTACCAGTTACACCTTCAATTGAGTAAGTTACAGAAACAGTCTTTGTAGTTGTATCTGTTGCGTAAACAATTGATGGAGTTATGGCTGTAATAGAGCCCTTAATTACAGTCTCTGTATCAAACGCTTTATGTCCCGTTACTTCAAAATATGATGCATCAAGCGTTACATCAGTAGTTGCTGTAACAGGCTTAATTGCCTTTACTTCTACCGAAGATGCATCGAAATAATCTTTTGCTGTAACAGTTAATGTTTTTGCTCCAAGATCTTTTCTTGATGTTACATATACCTGGAAAGTATGCGCCTCAAGGTCATCAAAAGCAGTAAAGCTTGTTTCATTAACAATAGTGCAGCTTGCTACAGGAATGTCGATTTCACCATAAGGAGTCTGTCCTGTTATCTTGAGCATACCCTTAAATGCTTCCAATCCTGTGTTGTAAAGTACCTTTGTTTCATCATAAGTAACAGTGTAACCTGTCATATTAGTAAGAGAACCGGATTCAACATTTACTTTTGTAAAAGAATATGTATAAGAGAAACCATTTGATGAATCTGATAGAGTCTCCTTTACGGTAATAGTATTATTTCCATTATCTGTAAGTGTGTAATCAGTAGCGGCAATTGGAAGTTCTTTATCTCCATCATAGATTACGCTTACATCAAGCGTCTCCTTAATATCTGCACAACTGTCAGCAAGATCATCATTTGTATATGCTGGATCTTCAGGAACAACAACTTTGATTCCCTCGATTTCATAGATTGTTGCATAATATGTGAAATTTGAGAGATTAAGGAAGTTTATTGTAACTTCACCTGTTGTATCCCATTCTGCGCCTTCTGCTACATACCCTACACCATTCACAACATCAGGAGCTGCTGAGTTCTTATAATTGACTACAAGATCAAATTTGCTTGCATCAAATGGCTGACCCTCAACAAAATCACCCGTCTGCTGAACACTTATAAATGACACTTCTTTTCCGATTACATCAATCGGGGTCTGCTCACAAGCTGTGAATGCAAAAAGCATCATGACAGCAAGAGCTCCAATAAGAATACTTTTTTTCATACTCGTATTCCTCTCCTCCTAAGAATTCTCCTTAAGCCTACCCCCCCCCCGGTAGCAATTTGTCAAGTATTTTGTTCGAGAATTTTTGATTTCAGAGTTTTTTTGATTTCTGGAAAGGAATAAGAGACTGAAAAACTCCCCGGATTTCTCCAGGGAGCTAAATTGTTATCTTCTGCTGCTGTAAGGTTTTCAGCCCTTATAGAGTGGCTGTTCCTGATACTCAGTATGAAGAAGATGATGTGATTTCTCTGAAAGCGGTTCTCCAAGGAATTCCTTGTAGAGTGTCTGGATCGATGGATTCTGATGTGAGCATCTCTTTACTGACTTCTCATCATCTGTGTAGAGTCCTTCAGTCCTTTCTTCTCTTACCTCATCATCTGTGCCATATGGCTGACCACCACCTGCGATACAGCCGCCACGGCATGCCATGATTTCGATGAAATCAAGGTCAGATGGCTTTCCTTCCTGCTTGTCCTTCCTGATCTGATCAAGGAGAGGCTTTGCAGCTGCCATTCCATGAACAACAGCTACGCGGACTTTCTTTCCGTCAACATCGACTTCACCGCGCTTGATGTCATCAAGACCTCTTACGAGCTTGATCTCAGGATCTGCAAGTTCCTTACCTGTGAGGCCGTAATATGCTGTTCTGATAGCAGCTTCCATAACACCTCCGGTTACACCGAAGATCGTGCCTGCACCTGTGTACTCACCGATCGGGCTGTCTGCTTCAGTCTCCGGAAGGTTCTTGAAATCAAGGCCACGAGATGCGATGAGACGTGCAATCTCACGTGTTGTTAGAACAAGATCAACATCCCATTCACCGCTGGACTTGGCATGCTCGCCATCTCTTCTGATCTCTGTCTTCTTTGCAGTACATGGCATGATTGCAACTGAATAGATGTTCTTCTTATCTATTCCAGCTTTCTCAGCCCAGTATGTCTTTGTTATAGCGCCCTGCATCATCATCGGGCTCTTTGCGGAAGACAGGTTCTCAAGAAGATCCGGATAATACTCCTCGATGTAGTTTATCCAGCCTGGGCAGCAGGATGTAAGCTGTGGCATCACCCCGCCTTTCTTGATTCTGTCCAGAAGCTCATAGCCCTCTTCCATGATTGTGAGGTCTGCGCCGAAGTTCGTGTCGAATACATAATCGATACCGAGACGACGGAGTGCTGTATAAAGCTTCTTCGTTGAGATCTCACCTGGCTTGAGGCCGAATTCCTCACCGATAGCAACTCTTACAGCTGGTGCCATCTGTACTGCTACGACCTTCTCAGGATCTGCGATTGCCTTCATAAGTCCATCTGTCTGATCCTGCTCATAGATAGCGCCTACCGGACAGTGGGTAATACACTGACCGCACTTGATACATGGGCTTTCGTTGAGAGGAAGCTTTGCAGCTGGGCTCATCGTAGTCTTGTCGCCTCTGCCGATGAACTCAAGAGCATATACTCCCTGAAGTCCCTGACATACCTGTACACAGCGACCGCACTTGATACACTTCTCAGGATCGAGAACGATAGCTCCTGTGGAGCGGTCCTTCTTGTCCTCAGCAAGTCTTACCTCGAACGGCTGCTCTCTTACACCATACTCGATAGCAAGCTTCTGCAGCTCGCACTTGTTATTGCGCGTACAAAGAAGGCATGAAGATGGGTGCGTTGACATCGTCAGCTCGAGTATCGTGCGTCTTACATTATATAGATCCTGATCATGCGTAATGATCTGCATGCCCTCTGCAGCCGGTGTCGAGCAGGCGCGGATGATCTTTGCAGATCCAACCTGCTTGCAGACACAGAGACCGCATGAGCCAAATGGCTTAAGATCCGGATGATAGCAGAGCGTCGGTATTCTGATGCCTGCTTTTCTTGCAGCTTCAAGAACGGTTGTTCCCTCAGCTACCTCAACCTCGATTCCCTGTATAGTAAGATGAATCATCACTAACCTCCTCAATGAATCTCGATAGCCGAGAACTTACATGTATCTTTGCAGACACCGCACTTGATACATACGTTTCCGTTAATCTTATGAGGCTTCTTTACCTCACCGGAGATAGCGCCTACCGGACACTTGCGTGAACAAGCTGTACATCCGATACACTTGTCAGGATTGATCTCGTAGCTGATAAGCTTCTTACACTTGCCTGACGGGCACTTCTTATCCTGGATATGTGCCTCATACTCCTTAGGGAAGTAATGGAGCGATGAAAGAACAGGGTTCGGTGCTGTCTGTCCGAGAGCACAGAGTGAACCGATCTTCATTGCATGTGCAATCTGCTCAATCTGCTCGATATCCTTTGCCTCGCCCTTGCCCTGAGTGATCTTCTCAAGGAGGTTGCAGAGGCTCTTTCCGCCGATACGGCAAGGAGCACACTTACCACAGGATTCATCAACGGTGAAGTTCAGATAGAACTTTGCAACGTCAACGATACAGTCGTCCTCGTCCATGACAATCATACCACCGGAACCCATCATCGATCCGATCTTCTGGAGACCACCGAAATCGATAGGTGTATCGAGGTTCTCTTCCGTGATAACACCGCCTGACGGACCACCTGTCTGTACAGCCTTGAACTTCTTTCCGTGTGCGATACCACCACCGATATCGAATACGATTTCCCTCAGTGTCGTTCCCATCGGAACCTCGACGAGACCTGAGTTGCAGATCTTTCCGGTAAGAGCGAAGACCTTCGTTCCATGGCTATCCGGTGTACCGATTGATGCGAACCATGCACCGCCCTTTGCAATGATCTCAGGAACGTTTGCCCATGTCTCAACGTTGTTGATGACAGTCGGCTTGCCCCAGAGTCCCTTGGATGCCGGGAATGGTGGACGCGGCTGAGGCATACCTCTGTGTCCTTCGATGGACTGGAGAAGAGCTGTCTCCTCACCACAGACGAATGCACCTGCACCGAGTCTGATCTCGATATCATAATCGAAGCCTGAACCAAGGATGTCCTTTCCGAGAAGGCCATATTCCCTAGCCTGCTTCATAGCAACTTCAAGACGATGAATTGCAAGCGGATACTCTGCACGGATGTAGATGAAGCCCTGATGTGCGCCTACTGTATGACCGCAAATCGTCATAGCCTCAAGTACTGAGTGCGGATCGCCTTCGAGAGTCGAGCGGTCCATGTATGCACCCGGGTCGCCTTCATCAGCGTTGCAGACTACATACTTCACAGGATTTGTCTCCTGCTTGGTGAAGTTCCACTTCATCCATGTCGGGAAGCCTGCACCACCACGACCTCTGAGACCTGCTGTCTTCATCTCGTTGATGACATCATCCGGAGTCATCTCGAAAAGAACCTTCTCAAGAGCTCTGTAACCGCCAGCTGCAATATACTCATCGATATTCTCAGGATCTATCGAACCACAGTTGCGGAGAACAATTCTCTGCTGCTTCTGATAGAACTGGATATCCTCAACTTCCTCATATGCCTTATGAGGAGCCTTGTTATAGAGAAGTCTTGTCACCTCACGTCCCTTGACGACGTGCTCGGCGATAAGCTCCTTTGCATCCTCAGGCTTTACCTGTACGTAGAAGGAATCCTCAGGGAGGATCTTCACGATAGGTCCCTGCTCACAGAATCCGAAGCAGCCTGTCTTGATAACCTGTACCTGATCTGCAACACCCTGTGCGGCAGCCTCATCAATGAGCGCATGGTAAATCTGATCGGAGCGGGATGATTCGCAGCCCGTGCCTCCGCAGACGAGAATGTAGTTTTTGAATCCCATCTTACTGCTCCTTAATTCTCGAGCTCTACTTTAAGCTCTTCGACAACTTTGCCGCCCACAAGATGCTCTGAGACGATGCGCTTAGCTTCCGCAACGCCTACTGAACCATAGGCAACAAGCCCCTTGTCAGGGGAATATACTTCAACAACCGGCTCAGGGAGTGGAGCAGCGCTTCCTGCCTGAGTCACTATAACGTTTTCAAGTCCAGCCTTCTCAACTTCATCTGCGATGGTGTTGAGTGTCAGCTTTGCACCTGCATTGATACCACTGGTACCCATTGCAACAACCACGTGGATAGATCTTCCGTGGATATTGCGCTTCCTGAGGTTCTTCTCCTCGCGCTCTCTTATTGCCCGAAGATCGGAAAGCGAAAGCTTAGCCATAGTTTTCTCCTTTCTCAAGCCCGTTCACAAAGGTCCTGAACGCCTTTATGCCCTGGGCACTAACGGGGACAGCTCCCCTTTTCTCCAGCTCAGCATGGGAAACAACAATCTCTCCTGAGCTTCTCTTTATGGATACGGTCATTGCCTTATTTAGATTGAAAAGCGGAAGAAGCGCTGAAAACAGGTCATCCATGCTTCCATCATCCTCTGCCGTAAAGCAAAGTACCGTTTTTTTCTCACCTCGTGTTAAGCGGCATCTGCCGTCCGTCTTCTCTTTTATTATCGAGAGTCCCCGGCCTCGCCCTTCGCCCTTGGTAGAGCTTCCTTCCCTGAATGGATCCGAGGACATGGGTGCATTTCCATCATCCTCCGTTATAACACTCACGCTTCCATTCTCTACAGCTATCCTGACTGAAATAGAAGAAGCGCCTGCTTCTATGCTATTCATCACAGCTTCGAGTATCAGAGCGGCAGTGTCATGCATCAGGCGAATTTATCGAGTATTCCCGGTATCTGGTTCTTGGTGACCTTTCCGAATACTTCTCCGGATATCGTCATCACAGGTGCCAGGCCGCAGCAACCTACACAGCGCACTGCCTGAAGGGAGAATTTCCCGTCATCAGTAAGTCCGCCGACTTCAAGACCGAGCTCCTTGCCGAGCTCCTCGACAATCATATCTCCGCCCTTGAGATAGCAAGCCGTTCCAAGACATACCTGGATGTTGTATTTACCCGGCTTATTGAGCTTGAAGAAATGATAGAAAGTAAGTACTCCCCATATCGTTGCAAGAGGAACACCGATCTGCTTGGAAACCTCCTCAGCAGCCTCGCGGGATACGTACCCGAACTCCTCCTGTACTCTATGGAGGATCATGATGAGATTGCCTGGCTTATTCTTCCACTCGGAAATATAAGCATTAAGCTCATCAGAGAATATGCTCTGAGCCATAACTCCTCCTATTTTTGCCATTCATCTGGATTCTAGCTAAATGTGCTCATGTTTTCAATAAATAGTTACTATAAATATATTAGGTTGAATCTTTGACGGCGTTTACAGAATGATTTATTGACATAAAATCACTGTTAATATAATTTCATTCACATTAAATCGGAGAAAACAAATGAACAGTGATATGCTTGTCCGTATAACACGGTACTACAGGGCCCTTAATCGTCTGAGAGCCATCGGTCTCGAGAAAGTGTTTGCACACAACCTCGCTGACGCAGCTGGTGTTTCCGCCGCAGTCGTCAGAAAGGACTTCTCGATTCTCGCGATTCACGGCCAGAAAAGAGGGGGTTATGAGATAACCGATCTCATCGACAGAATATCTGGGATACTCGGCAAGGGAGAGCCCCAGAATGTGATTGTCGTCGGATGCGGACGCATAGGAAAAGCACTGATGCACTACTCCGGATTCGAACCGGACGGGATAAGAATCGCAGCGGGCTTCGACTCGGATCCTCTTGTATATTCAGATGCCTCCCATCCAGTTCCTGTTTATCCGATATCGAGGCTTGATGAGATGGTGGACGCTCTCGATGCAAAAGTCGCCATCATCACAGTTCCTGAATCAGCCGCAGCAGATACTGCCGAGAAGCTGATGGAAGCGGGAATAAAGGGAATACTCAACTTCTCCCCCATCACGCTTAAGCCGCATCCGGCAGCCAAGGGCGATAACCCCGTGATAATCCACAATATAAACATAGCTCTTGAGCTTGAGCAGATATTCTACCAGATACAGTTCCCTGATGAGAAAAAGCAGAAGGATACTGAAGAATAATCGTTGTCAGCATGAGAGTATCAGAGTTAGACTTCTCTCATGCTTAAGGTTCTTATTATCGGCGGTACCGGAAACATCAGCAGTTCCGTAAGCCGCCTTGCAGTGGAGAAAGGTTATTCGCTCACGATCCTCAACAGAGGAAAAAGGGAGACCATCGAAGGTGCTGAGCACATATATGCAGATGTCTCTGATGAGAATTCCCTCAGGGAAGCTGTAAAAGGCAGGCACTGGGATGTCGTTGCTGACTTTATCGCATTCAATGCAGAAGACGCCAAAAGGGATATTGAAACATTCTCCGGCAAAACAGATCAGTTCATATTCATAAGCAGCTCATCATGCTACTCAAAACGCCTTCCTATCTCATCCCCCATAACGGAATCTATGCCGCTGTCGAATCCATACTCACCATATGCGCAGAATAAGATCGCCGCAGAGCGTACATTCATGAAAGCATTCGATGAGGAAGGTTTTCCTGTCACAATCGTACGTCCATCACATACATATGCGACAAGACTAATCGTTCCTATAGGAGACGGAGGAGAATACACGCTCATCGACAGGATAAGGAAGGGACTTCCTCTTGTAAGCCCGGGAGATGGAACATCGCTATGGACAGTCACACACAGCGATGACTTCGCAAAAGGCTTTGTCGGGCTGTTCTCGCTGACAAAAGCAATAGGCAATGCCTACCACATAACATCCGATGAAACCCTAACGTGGGATGGCATATACATGGAGATGGGAAAGGCAATAGGCGTTGAGCCGAAGATCATACATGCACCTTCCGAGATAATAGCAAGAGAAGATCCAGGTGCTGTAGCGAATCTTATCGGTGACAAGATGTGGAGCGCAAGATTCGA
>JADIMF010000044.1 GCA_017694915.1 Candidatus Ornithospirochaeta stercoravium | reverse complement strand
TGCTTCACGATTCTCATTCCGAGTCTGTTCGCATGTATGTCGAGCTGGTCTACAGCAGCTGCACGGAACGTGTCACCAGCGGCAAGCAGAACCTTATAGCCGTCTTTTGAGTATCTTTTAGCCATCTTCGCAATCGTTGTGGTCTTTCCCACTCCGTTGACACCGAGAATCATGTAAACATTGAGCTTTCCATGCTGCGGCGCTGTCTCAAATGGCTTTATGTATCCGGAGAGAATCTCCTTCATTCTGGCCTGCAGGTCACCTGCTTCCGTGATCTTCTCCCTTCTTGCCGTCTCCCTGAGTTCTGTTATGATCTCATCCGTGAGACGCGCACCGAGATCCCCCTCGATGAGAGTGTCCTCGAGCTCATCGAAGAACTCCTCATCGATCTTTCTGCCTCCGAAAAGGCTTTTAAGCTTCTCTCCGAAACGCTTGAAAAGCATATTATCTCCCCTAGATTCCAAGCCTTGCTGCCTGGAAGTAATCAAACATCGAATCAAAGAGCTCCACGAGCCCTACGAAACTGAAGCCTGCAAGCATTCCTGTCACAGGCGAGAATTCAGCTTCCGGATAGATATCCTCCAGCGATCCTGAAGCGACATAACAGCCGAACGATACCAGGGTCGTCAGGAGATTGCGATAGAATCTGTCCTTCGCATCCTTCACTATATCCTCATTCTCCATCCACTCTGGACGGAGCGATATCTCAAGTTTATCAAGATCCATACGCGACTGGATCGTGTAGGTTCCGAATCCATCATGCCGTGCGGTAACCTGGAACGGAAGAGGAGCTTCCGGCAGCGTATGGCTGTCAAGCTTCATGCCATTGATGAAAAGCTCCGAATCATATGGCCGGGAAGAGATGAAGAGAGAAGACACAGGACGCTCAATGAGCTCTGCAGTGAGAACAGTATCATCTCCGACTTCTATATCCTGGCTCAGGCTTTCAAAGCCTGGTGAAGAATATGATATGGAATGCTCCCCTCTCTCTGCTGCGATATACCCCCTCACCGGAACTTCCGTGTTTCCATCAACAGATACCGAAACAGCATACGGAAGATCTGCGCGGATGATTATCGTGTCATCATCCTTGAGAAGCGGCTTCAGAAGTGCCACGACTGCAGAGAACTCATCTCCGTCCTCTCCTGTTATGTAAAGGGTACGGCGGCTCTCCTCCCCGTTTATATAGAGAACAGCTTCAGTAAGCATTCCGTCTTCCGCTGCATCCGAGACAAGGAGCAAATCGAGATTATCACGGAGCAGCACATAGCGTGTGGCATCCGGATCTCCTTTGTAGAGGAACTCCTTTTCCGTGTCGGAAAGCTCCAGCGTGACAAGTTCAAGTGAAAGGGTTTCTTCCTCAGCTGCAGTCTCTGCATTTTCCGAAGGACTCTTCTCATCCTGCCTTGCCTGCGATATGCTTTTCTCCCTCTCTATCTTCTTCAGTCTCTCATCCTTTTCGCGCCGTGCTTCAATCGCTGTCTGTGATGTGACATCTCCCGAAAGCAGCAGAAGAGCATCCTCAAGTACCCCCTGATAACCAGGGTTATCGGTGACGATTGCGGCACGATAAGGTTCTGCCCATAGGAAAACGGGCAGAAGCAATAGAATAACAAGAAGCTTAGACTTCCTTCTGGAAATGGAGATAGCTTTCGATGAACTCATCAATATCGCCATCCATAACCGCGCTGATGTTACCTGTCTGACATCCTGTGCGGTGATCTTTCACGAGCGTATATGGCTGGAATACATAGCTTCGGATCTGGTTACCCCAGGAGATATCCTTCTTGGCTATGGCATCTTTCTGATGCTCTTCTTCCCTCTTCTTCTGATAATACTCATAGAGTCTTGAGCGGAGCATCTTGAACGCGACATCCTTGTTCATATACTGGCTTCTCTCATTCTGGCACTGTACGACGATTCCTGTCGCATAATGGGTGATTCTTACAGCACTATCGGTTTTGTTGACATGCTGGCCACCTGCACCGCCTGCACGGTATGTGTCGAGCCTGTAATCCTCAGGTTTGAGCTCTATCTCGATATCATCATCGATTTCAGGAGACGCATAAACGGAAGCGAATGACGTATGGCGTCTCTTTGCCGCATCGAACGGGGAAATACGCACAAGACGATGAACTCCCGCCTCTCCCTTCAGATAACCGAACGCATATGGCCCTGATATCTTCAGCGAGACGCTCTTTATTCCGCCCTCATCTTCCTGCATATCGAGGCTTTCGCACTTGAAGCCGCTGCGCTCAGCCCAGCGTGTATACATTCTCATGAGCATCTGAGTCCAATCAGAGGCTTCGTTTCCGCCTGCACCTGAATGGATTGTGAGGAAGACATTATTCTTATCGTTCTTTCCATCAAGAAGCGTCTTGAGCCTGAGCGGCTTGAACTTACCATCAAGGGCATCAATCTGTCCCTGAAGTTCCTGTCTCAGGTCCTCGTCATCCTCATCGGCATAAAGCTCCAGAAGCTCTTCGATGTCATTGATTTCACCGATGAGCTCCTTCCATGGGTAATAGCTATCCTTGAGCATGTTGAGGTTCTGGAATGTCTTCTCAGCTTTCTCCGAGTCATTCCAGAAATCAGGAGCAGCGGTCTCCGCCTCGATTGTCTTTATCTTATCTTCGGTCCCCGCCTCTTCAAAGACGCCTCCATACAGTATAGGCTTCTTCCTTGATATCCTCGAATTTTGAACGGTTCTCTATAAACATATCACTCCCTGTCCTTCCGGCTGTCGCTCGCGCGAAGTATGAATCTTATGGTCCTTGCCTCCCCTTTCTTTATCTCAATTGGGAAACTGAAAGACAGCTTTGTATAAAGCTCGAATGATTCATTGCCGATAGATGTATTCTGGCTCTGACGGGCCTTTTCCTCTGCGACGCTGAACGGCTCTGTAGAAGAGAAGGAAACTGTCAGGCCTGACAGATTTTCAGTATATCTGACCGTACGGACATCATCAAGGCTACCCAGCATCATCTGCCGTCTCTGATCCGACGAGGTCAGTATCATATCGCTCATCGAAAGATAGGCATACACTGTATAGCTACCTGTGACATCCTCCTCAGGGATAATCGTAGATTCAAGTATGAGCGTCTGCGATCTCATCCTGAAGTGCTTGATCAGCGTGAAGCTATCCGATGCGTATGTGAACTGATACTCACCCCGCGTTCTTGAAACAACCTCTGAATCGAATATCTCAGAGGCAAGCTGAACAGCCCTTCCATTGATATGCACAGAGTCCGAGAATGTCTTATTCAGCTCTATATGTGGAAATGAGATATCAAAAGGAACCCTCGTATCGATTATGTTCAGGGCAAGAGGCTTGTAGCAGAGCTCTGCAACAGCACCGCCTTTCGGAGAGAATACGGCATTAAACATCTTGCCTCTGGCGGCATAGTCATTCATGCCGATTTCCTCATAGTCATATTCGCTTTTCAGAGCCTGTGAATCTGAATCGAGGAGACTCTCCTCCGCCTCTATTATGGCCTTCCAGAAACTGCGCCTCTCGGCCTGTCTCATCGGTGTACACTGGGCATCATGAATGAAGAGCGGACCTATGGATACATGGAAAAGAGCCGCTTCGGCCTCTCTTTTCGCATTCCTGTCCTTCTTGAACTGGCTTACAGTCTCGCTCAGCGCGATATACCTGTTAAGAAGATATCTGAAATTCTCATTACGTACAAAGATATCGTTGAATGAATACAGCCCCTGAGCATATGCATCGCGGCCATACCAGCCGCTGTCGAGATACCCCGGGCGCTCGCATGGGATATCGGAAAGAAGGCAGCCACGTCTGTGCGAGATGATACGGATCAGCACATCAGAAATCCTCTCATCATCTCCTTGTCTTGCAGAACCTTCCAGCATCTGGTCGATACTAAAAAACACGACATCATCATCCGAGGTGTCCATGACATTCATCAGTCCGGACTCTAGCTCATCCAGAGTAATCTCGGACTGGGCATAACGGGAGAAAAGCTGTGCGCCCTCATCGGAGATGATTCTCATGTCCACGCGTTTGCCAAGCTCATTCATGACGAAGGAAGATGTGGCGACCTTCTCTCTTGTCGTTGCACGGTATGCGGAGATAACCACACTGCTTATGCCGGTATTCCTGAGGCTGTGGATGAAGGATGGTGCCCATATTTGACCATAGAAGAAACACGAAGATGCCTTGATGCCATAATAGCGCCTTATCAGGGTGGTCATCCTCTCAATCTGCATCGAACGGTCCTTCGGTGGATTGAGGGAAAGAATAGCCTGGCTGTATGTACCCGTCACAAGCTCAAGGTCCGATCTCTTGGCAAGCGCTGCGATGAGCATATTAACCTCAGGATAGGACTGCGAGAGGTACTTCATCACCGCGGCGCTCTGATACATCGAGAACTTCGTTCCGGGATTATTGTAAAGAAAAGAAAGCACCGGCTTATATACAAGGGAAATCACCCTGCTGAAAGCTGCAGAGGGTGATGATCCCGCCAGTTCTGTATACATGCCTAATGCTATGCTCACTCTTTTACCTTCTTACGATGCACTTCTGAGGACAGATCTCTGCAGCCTCAGCAGCTTTTGACTGGTCTTTGGAGAAATCATTGACGGAGAGGAAATTCTCAACCGTGAATGGACTTCCCTCGACCTTAGTCTGGCACATCCTACAGCCTATGCAGCCAACCTGACAAGCCTTGCGTACAGCTCCACCAGGTTCATGATTGTTGCACGCACAGATATACTCAGCACTGTATGGCACGAGCTTTATGACATTATTCGGACAAACGGAAACGCATTTACCGCATGCAATGCACTTCTCCTTATCGACAACGATATTGCCCTTCTCATCCTTTGAGATGGCTCCGACAGGACATACCGATATACATGAACCGAGATGAAGGCATCCCGATTTGCACAGCGATGGACCTCCCTGCAGAAGAGATGCAGCATTGCAGTCCGCCATACCTTTATAAAGATAGTCATTCTTCGTGACTTCGCTGTTTCCGCGGCAGAAAACATAAGCGACCATCTTCTCCTTCGCCTCTACCTCGATTCCAAGGATCTCACCCATCTTCTGGGCAAGGGCGGCTCCTCCAGGAGAACAGAGGCCGGCTTTTGCAGTTCCGTTGAAAACAGCCTCAGCATAAGCCGAGCATCCAGCATAGCCGCAGCCACCGCAGTTGGCACCCGGCATAGCCTCTTCAAGTGCTATAAGCTTCGGGTCTTTCTCTATGCTGAGCTTCTTCTCAGCTATGCTCAGACCGAATCCAAGAAGGAGGCCAAGCACACCGATTATAACAAATGCAATTACGATACTCATACTTCCTCCTTATACCAGTCCGAGATTCGTCAGGAGGCTCTTATCGAACATCATGAACGCAAGCGCCATAAGGCCTGCGGAGATGAACGCAATAGGAACACCTCTGAACACTTTCCTGACAGGAGTCATATCAAGCTTCTCGCGTATGTTGCTCATCAGGATGATGGCCATCGTGAATCCAAGACCTGCTGAAAGACCTGCAAGGAAGCTCTCGAGGAGGTTGTAGCCGTTATCGATATTGATGATTGCAATACCGAGAACAGCACAGTTCGTAGTTATGAGAGGAAGATAGATTCCAAGTGCCTTGTACAGTCCAGGGCTCATCTTCCTTATAACCATCTCGACAAGCTGAACAAGAGCAGCGATGACGAGGATGAACGCGATTGTCCTGAGATACTCAAGTCCGAATGGCGCAAGGAGGAATGTATGGACTGCCCAGCAGACGACAGAAGCAATTGCTGTGACGAATGTTACGGCAACACCCATTCCTATAGCGCTCTCGCTATTCTTCGAGACTCCGATGAAAGGACAGAGTCCAAGGAACTGTACGAGTATGAAGTTCTGAACGAAGACATATGTGATTACGATTCCAAGATAGCTCATGCTTTCTTCCCCCTTGAAGTCTTCCACTGGAAGAACGCCTTAAGATAGCCCATCAGCAGAAGCGCGCCAGCTGCAAGTGCAACTACGCGTATAGGAGACTCGGAAAGCCCGGGGATCGTGATTGTCCCGCTGAACGAACCAACAGGGAAGAGCGTAATCTTTCCAGCCCCTAAAACCTCTCTGATCAGAGCGATGAATGAAAGAGACATGGTGAATCCGATTCCCATTCCGATACCGTCAAGCGCGCTATCGAGAACACCGTTCTTTCCTGCGAAGGCCTCTGCTCTTCCCAGGATGATACAGTTTACGACGATGAGCGGAAGATACACACCGAGAGCTTCATAGATTGCAGGAACAAATGCATGCATGACCATTTCAACAACTGTAACGAACGATGCAATGATAACAATATATGAAGGGATGCGGATTGAATCAGGAATGATCTTCCTCAGTAGGGAGATGAAGATATTCGAACATGTCAGAACGAATATTACAGCAGCACCCATACCAAGAGCGTTCGACACCTGAGTGGATACAGAGAGCGTCGGACACATACCAAGCATGATTATGAATGTAGGGTTCTCCTTGAATAGACCCTTTGTAAGTTCCTTCATGTGGCTCATACAGCACCTCCGAGGCTCTTAACATAATCCGAGCCGTTCTTAAGAGCGGATGAAATGCCGCCGAATGTGATGGAAGCACCGGAAACAGCAGCACTGTCATCAGCGCTGAGATCCGATTTGGAGAGAGGAAGCGGAGTATCGCCGCCAAGGCCCTTGAACATCTCCATATACCAGGACTCCTCGGCTTTCTTGCCAAGTCCCGGTGTCTCGGAATTAGTGGTGAGCTTAGCTTCCATCAGGCTTCCATCAATGCGGTATGACGCGATGACAGTCATCTCACCGCCATAGCCTGTAGTCTTCAGTTCGAGAATATAAGCTGAAACAGCACCGCTCTCGTCCGAAAGAGGAATGACGGAAACGATATCGCTGCCATTTCCTTCTCCCTCCTCGCCTATGGCAAGGCCGGAAGATACGGCTTCAAGAGCAGCAATCCTGTCCTTCTCGACATTTGCAGCAATCATAGGAGCTGTCACTTCGTTCACAACCGCGCAGAGTGCTGTGCAGACAGCGGAGATGGCAAAAAGAATGAATGCAGTCTTAAGATATCTTGTCATGCCTTCGCCTCCTTCGCCTTCTTCTCCTTTACAGCACCGAAACGCTTTGTCTTTACGAATCTCTCGATTGTAGGTGTGACGATGTTCATGAGAATAATGGCAAGCGATACACCTTCCGGGAGGGATCCGAAGTATCTGATAAGGAAAGTGAAGAATCCGCAGCCGAGGGCGAAGATGATCTCGCCTTTAGGTGTTGTCGGGGTGGTAACCCAGTCGGTCGCCATGAAGAATGCACCGAGCATCAGACCACCTGTGAAGAGCGGGAGGAAAATCTCACCTCCGAACATGCCTCTCCCATAGGGGATTCCTCCGAAGATCCACGAAAGAACTGCAAAGGACCCGAGGTATACTACAGGAATTCTCCATGTGATGATCTTTGTCGCGATGAGGAATATTCCTCCAACAAGCAGAAGAAGAGCGGAAACCTCACCGATACATCCTCCTACATTACCAAGGAAAGCATCGATGGCATATGGAGAAAGTCCAGTGGAGGAAGCAAGAGATGCCGCGATATCTGAAACAGGAAGACCTGCGGCGCTCAGAAGCTCACTGCTTGTTCCAACAGCGCCGGAAGCGGCTGCCGTCTTGAGAGCAGAAAGCGGGGTTGCAGAAGATACAGCATCAAGCTGCATCCACCTGACAGGTGTGAACGTGCTCATCTGAGATGTGAATGAGAAGAAGACGAATACACGTCCGGCAAGTGCAGGATTCATCCAGTTGCAACCAAGGCCTCCGAATGTCCACTTGACGACAGCCATCGCGAATGCGGAGGCAATGACAGGGATATACAACGGAATCGAGGGCGGCATATTCATGCCGATAAGCAATCCCGTAACGACCGCGGAATAATCACGGAGGGTGAATTCCTTCGATACAAGACCAAGAAGATACTCAGTCAGAACGCTCGCGGCTATCGAAACGGCAATGACAAGAAGCGCTCTCAGACCGAATGCCCAGACACCCCATAATGCTGCCGGACAAAGGGCTATGATAACGAAAAGCATTGCTTTATCGGTCCTTAGAGGACCATGTATATGGGGACTTGTACGTACTACCCTCATTTCTTCTTCCTCCCCATTTTCTTTCCGAGCTTGAAGCCCTGTACAAGAGGCAGATGCGACGGGCATGTGTATGCACAGCATCCGCATTCCTTGCAGTCCATAAGACCGAGATCCATCGCAGTCTGGTAATTTCCGTACTTTATGTTACGGAACATCTTGTTCGGCTGGAGTCCCATCGGACAGTGCTGGACGCATTTGCCGCAGAGAACACAGGGAGCTGTGAAATCATCGATCATCAACGGAAGCGACAGAAGACCGCCTGAACCTTTGACCATCGGAGTATCTGCATCGGAGACAGCGAATCCCATCATCGGGCCGCCAGCAACTAGCTCTGCAGCATCCTCCTTCTCCCCACCGCAGTATGCGATAAGGTCGGAGAACTTCGTACCGATAGGTGCAATGAGATTCTTCGGCTCGTTTATGCCTTCACCCGAGACTGTTATGACACGCTCTATAAGCGGCTTATGGAAAACAGC
>JADIMF010000043.1 GCA_017694915.1 Candidatus Ornithospirochaeta stercoravium | reverse complement strand
CAGGGTTTAGATATGAACACGATAAAGAAAATATACTGCAGGGCATTCCAGACCTGTTTCAGAATAGCTATTCCGCTCCTTCCATACAGGAAGCCGGAGATACTGGACGGCATAACAGAGCTGCCAGAGCTTTTCAGGAAGAAAGGAATAAGGAACGTTCTCCTTGTAACGGACAAAGGCATAAGAAAAGCAGGGATTACAAGGAATCTTGAGAATCTCATGAAGGAGAACGGTATAAACCTCGCAGTGTATGACGATACTGTGGCAAACCCGACTACGGACAACGTCGAGGAGGCAAGACGCCTCTATATCTCCTCCGATGCAGAGGCTATTATTGGTTTCGGAGGCGGCTCCTCCATCGATGCTGCTAAAGCCGTAGGTGCTCGTATCGCTTACCCGAAGAAACCGCTGTCGAAGATGGAAGGCATTATAAAGGTATGGAGAAAGATTCCTCTTCTTATCGCTGTTCCTACAACAGCTGGCACGGGAAGCGAGACAACGCTCGCATCTGTTATCGTAGACAGCAAGACAAGGCATAAGTATCCAATCAATTCCTTCCCTCTGATTCCGCGCTATGCAGTACTTGATCCTGAAGTCACGAGAACACTTCCGCCTCATCTTACGGCATCTACAGGACTGGATGCTCTCACACATGCCGTAGAGGCATATATAGGAAGATCCACGACAAAGGAAACTAGAAAGGATGCAGAGGAAGCTGTACGCCTCATATTCAGATCGCTGGAAGCCGCATACAGGAACGGCAACGACATGGATGCAAGACGCGATATGCTAAAAGCCGCATACTCTGCAGGAAGAGCCTTCACCATTTCCTATGTAGGATATGTGCATGCTGTCGCTCACTCACTCGGAGGCAAATACAATATCCCGCACGGACTTGCGAATGCAGTGCTTCTGCCATATGTCCTCAGAAGCTATGGAGAGAGTGCTTACAAGAAGCTTTCCAGACTTGCCTCTGTTGTAGGAATCGAAGGGAACTCCGATAAAACCAAGGCAATTGCTTTCATCGATGCAATCGTGGCAATGGAAAGAAGAATGAATATCCCCGCAAAGCTCGAGGGAATAAGGGAAGAGGATATCGAGGAGCTTTCACGCTATGCTGACAAGGAAGCGAATCCTCTCTATCCAGTACCAAAGCTAATGGACAAGAACCAGCTTGTGGAATTCTATCATTGCGTGATGGCAGAAGAACACAAAGGCATTGCTACAACAGCATAATCAGCAAAGCTTACTAATTAGATGGCCTCAGTTATGCGACTGGGGCTTTTTCTTTTACATATAAGAAGATAGAATAAGTAAGCAGTCATAATAATCATAAGAGGGACAAAACATTTTCATATTCATCATCTTGATGCTAGAATTTACCCATATCGCGTTTCGGAGAGAATATGGGAAAGAGAATTCTGAAAGGTGTCATAGTACTTCTGGTACTTCTTCTTATAGGAGGAGTATTCATATATAAGCGGACGACAACAGGAGATATCAACGCATTCCAGCAGAATGTGGATGCTGCAGCTCATAATCTCCAGAGCGACAGGGAATCACTCAAGATAGAGGATTTCACAGCGGAGATGATCAAGACAAACGAGAAACCCATGATAATCGTAATGGGTGAAAGCTGGTGCCAGCCATGTCTGAAGATGATCCCTGATCTGCGCGAGCTTTCCGTTTCCGTTGATGACATCACGATAAAATATCTTGATCTGGAAAAGAACCCGGAAGCTTTCAATGTCTTCCCGATAAGAGTGACCCCGACGATTGCTGTATACCTCGAGAACGGGGTACCATTCACCCCGCCAGAAGGCAGTGCAATAGATTACATTCTCTATACATATAAAGACACCGGAGAGCATGCCATCACAATACACGAGGGAATGCTCACACGCTCCCAGCTTGAGATGATGATCGAAGATATAAGGAATGCTGATGGACGCGATTCTTAATACGCTCTCTGAAGCCATCAGGGATGGGGGCATATACGCGCCGCTTCTTGCACTCGTCGCAGGCGTGATAACATCCATCACACCATGTGCGATGTCGCAGCTGCCGCTTGTTCTGGGATATGTCGGAAAAGAGGCATCGCCGGGAAAGGCATTCCGCTTATCACTGGTATATGCTGTCGGATCTGCAGTCACATTCACAGCATTCGGTATCGCGGCAGCCCTGCTCGGAAGACTTATAGGCAATGCAGGGCGCTGGTGGTATATCCTTCTTGGTGTGCTCATGATTCTCATGGCTCTGCAGATGTGGGGAGTCGTGAATATAATCCCATCGACATACATGGCGGCAATGAACAGGAAGAGAGGCTATCTTGGAGCGCTCGCTGCTGGAATTCTCGGAGGTATATTCTCTTCTCCCTGTTCAACTCCAGTACTCGTTGTCCTGCTTTCGATAGCTGCTGCCGATGGCGAGGCGATAAGAGGAGGATTTCTGCTGCTTCTTTATGCGGTAGGATGTACCGCACTTGCGGTCATTCTAGGCTCTTCTCCCGCCGCGATAAGGAAGCTCGGAACAAAACCCGCATTCAGAGCGGTAAGCAGTGCTCTGAATATCATCCTGGGTATACTTGTTCTTCTTATAGGCCTCTATATGCTTTATCTGGGATTCTAACCGAGTTTAACGGCGTCCTCTGCTGTATCAAAGGAATCGTAGATGACGGACAAGAGGAACTCAGCTACAGCCTCCTCATCCATTGAACCAAGATACTGTCCAAGGCTTTCCTTCTCGTCATTGCCATAGAGGGAAATCATAGGCTTTCCATAAAATCCACGGACTCCGTATTCATTCTGAAGATCCCTTATGCTTTCACCGAGCATCGGGGATAAAGCACGGAGGTCATCTTCTTCTATGGAGACGGTGAAAATACATACTCCATCATAGTGAACCGTCATTGAATAAGGAGTATAGATCATTACATCATCGCCCCTGAGCTCAGGTCCGCGATGGTATATTATCTCCATGCCATCAAGCGAATATCTTGCCTTAACGGCAGAATCCTTCATAGGTATCGTAGGAAAATCGAGGGCAGAAGCCTCATCTTTGTAGATTATCATATTCTCTCCAGAAGATTCTCAATCGTAATATTCTCTGTATTCATAAGTCCTCTGCGGAGGAAATCGGCTGCGACAGCTTCTCCGATTGTCTCGATAGTATCGTCATCGAGACCACCTCCGTAAAGCACGCTTATGACATCACATAGCTTAATCTGATCCAGCGGTCTCATAGGAGCATACATAGTACGCTGCGTGTTCACCGCCATTATCATTCTGGCATCCTCGAAATCATTGAGGTATGCCGAAAGACGCAGAGTCGGAATGGCAAGGCGCCTCGACAGCTCTCTCTGATTCATCGCGCCTTCTCCCTTCTGATACTTGTCAGCAATAAGAAGAAGCGCGTTCACAGCTTCAGATATCTGTCTTACAGGCGCCTGCGCACTTCCCATTATGACAGTCTTGTCCGGTCTGAACTGATGTACATAGACAAGCTCCGCTGAGAAGAGGATGAGGAACCAGCAGATGAACAGATAGAGAAGTGCGATGAATATGGATGCCATTGAACCATAGATGACTGAATAGCTGACCATGAACTGCGTGACTGCCCTGAAGATTCCTGTTGCAACAAGAAGCGAGATAGTTCCAGTAGTTGCCCCTATAGTCGAGGAGGTCGTCCTTATCTTCGTATTCGGAACGGCCTTATACAGCAATAAAAGCGCAACCCAGATGATTGCTACACCTCCAAGAGATAGCAGGAAGTTTCCAGCCCGTTTGTCACCGATTGCTATGATAGCTATCGTATTCGTCACCATGCTCTGAAGCGCGAATACGGAGACTATCATGAAAGCACCCATGATGAGGAATGTAAGGATTGCCGTAAAACGCTTAACAGTCCCTGACGTAGCCCTTGTACGGAATATCTGATTGATAGCGGTGTAGATCTTGTTCACGAGAAGGATTCCCGTGAATATGAATGAAACAAGACCTATGACACCGAGGCTCATCGCATTGGTGGAAAACTGCTGGATATAAGAAACAAGCTCCTTGCCGGTATTCTCCCCGAATGTATCCTCGAATATCATCGCAATGAGATTCATGAAAGGCTGAAGGACGCCGAAAGCCGAAAGGAATGCGATAAGGAATGTAAGACAGGGAACGACAGCAATAAGCGTCGAATAAACCATGCCTGAAGCCATGATCGAGATATTATCGCGTCCGATACCTCTGACAGCCAGCGCTATACAGCGACCGTAGTCAATCCAGAACGCCCCGAGCTTCGATACGCCGTGGGATGCTTTCTTATCGTCCATCATCTTCTCCGATCACTTTCCCGATGAAATCAGATATGGTCTTCATTACTTCTTCCCGTTCCGGCTCATTGAGTATCTCATGCCGCCCATTCGGGAACAGCTTCATTTCAACCTTCCTTATTCCCGAATCAAGATAAAGCTTCCTTACCCGTTCAATTCCCTTGCCGTACCCTCCGACAGGATCCTCTGTTCCGGAGATAAGAAGTATTGGAATATCCTTCTTTATTCCGGTTGCAAGATTCTTATCATTTGCCCTGAATGATAGCTCAATAAGGTCGGAATAGAACGAAGATGAGCACACAAACCCACAAAGCGGATCATCAATATATTTCTGACGCTCATCCTTGTCTGCAGTAACCCATGCATAATCTCCTTCACCTTTGAAGCGTTTTCCAAAGGATGAGAATGCAAGATTATCCATCATCTTATCGGGCATTCTGCCATTCTTTTTCGCATTATGTCTGGCAATCTTCTGTCCGATTCTTCCAATAAGCCCCTGTGAGGCTCCTGTTCCGCAGAATATGGCAGCGCTGAACGCATCAGAATGTTCTGCAAGAACGCATCTGGAGATGAATGAGCCCATTGAATGTCCGAAAAGGATATGTGGTATGTAAGGATTCTCCTGGGATATGAGCTTATCGATGAAGAACGCGTCATCAAGTACTGTACGCCATCCTTCGTGTTCGGCAAACCATCCTTTCTCATCCTCTTCCTTTGTATAGCCATGTCCCCTATGATCCTGTGCATATACAGAGTATCCGAAGCTGTTCAGATACTCAGCGAACTGAGTATACCTTGCACTGTGTTCAGCCATGCCATGATTGATGTGAACAGTAGCTTTTGGGTTCTCTACTGGCCAGACTCTGAGAAAAATACGATGTCCATCACTTCCTTTCAGATAGCGTTCTTCCATAATGCCCTCTTATCGAAGTCTAACTTCAAAGAAAGGAGTTGACAACAATCATCGGAAAGGGAAAATCATCATATGCACCTTATCGTATCGGATATACATGGCAGCTATCAGGGAATGGAACTGGTTATGAACGCAGTGAAAACTTTCATGCCGGAATCCATAATAAGTGCCGGCGACCAATGCCCCGATCCGATGTATTCATCATTCTACTCATCTCTCATAGCAGTAAGAGGCAACTGCGACCGATTCTATGAGTATATGGACACACCATTTCCACCTGTCTCAAGAGAGATGGATATTTATGAACGGCACATAGCCATCACACATGGTGACAGATTATCTTCCAGCGACTTCGATCTAAAGGAAGGCGACATATTCATCTCAGGGCATACACATGTTCCTCTTCTCGAAAAGAAGAACGGAATATATTTCTGCAATCCAGGATCTCCATCAAGACCGAGATCCTCTTATGGCCCTACAGCAGCTATCCTTGATAATGACCACATAGCCCTTATCTCATTGATGGATATGCATGTTCTGAAGGCAATCAACTTCTAAGAAGTACCCTATCTAATAGGATAATCAGAAAAATTATATTATACATGTAATAACATACCGTAAAAGAAATTGTTTTCATCAAAGCTGAGATATCACTCATTTTCCCCCTGAAAAAAGCTGACCAAAAATGCGACTAAAAGCGTATTTATATATGAAGGCCGGAATGAGGTAAGCTTCTGGAGTCCTGACCGGCCAGGGACTTCTGACAGACAGAATCCTTGGATTCTTGCACCGCAGTACGGTGGACGCAAGCTTTCGCATCCTGATGGACTCCGGAAGCGCCTCTTTACCGGTCTAAGTAGAAATCAACCGACAAGGAGGGGTCTATGAGCACATATGAGATACTTAGTATTGTGTTCACGGTAATTGGCTTGCTGATTGCTGTTTCGAATAGAAATAGATAGCCGTCCCGCTTTTTTCCGAGTAGAGACAGCTATCTCTTCAAAAGGATGAAAGCTACCGTCCATCGCGGTGCTTCTTTATGTCTTTATCTTCATGCATCTGGAGGTAATTGTCAATTTACATTCAGAAAGCGCTTCTCAATCCTGCTCAGGTCCAGGCTCACTGCTGGCTTTATCTGAAATCCACAGGTTAAGAAGATTATGAACTCATAAAAACAATCGTATAATGTTCACGGTAATTAACTTGCTGATTGCCGTTTCGAATAGAAATAGATAGCCGTCCCGCTTTTGCCCGTGAGACGGCTGTCTCAATAAAGGATGAAAGCTACCGTCCATCGCGGTGCTTCTTTATGTCTTTATCTTCATGCATCTGGAGGTAATTGTCAATTTGCATCCAGAAGGCGCTTCTCAATCCTTCTCTGGTTCAGACTTGCTGCTGCTTTTATCTGCTTCCGTTTTTCTGTTTCTTTTCTTCAAAGCCTTTTTAGCCTGCTTTTCATTTATAAAACGGCAGATCCTCAATGCTCTTGCTTTCTCGCTTTCATAGCTCTCAACAAGCTTTGTATACTCAACTGTACGGCCATCGTTGTATGAGCTCTCAGGATCTGAGGTGAATCGCTCCGGAAGACGTTCAGATGAAGATGAAATGATATCGAGTATCCTGATTCCTCTCTCTAGGACTGATATGCCTTTTATGCCATACGATCTGAAAAGCAATGAGGAAAGCCTTGTCATAAAGGCAGAGCGGTAAATAAACGCAGGGAATCTTTCCCACCAGGAAACAAGAGCGACAAGCGGCGAATATCCGAGTGAAACCAATGCGCAGCGGTATGCAGTCTCATACAATGCAAGCATTGCTCCAACCTCTGAAGAAAGAGGCTTCTTCGGGAAAAGAATCGAAGGCGCGAGCTGGACTCTCATTCCAATCGAATAGAGCAGAGCTCCTGAGGTGTCACCTCTGGGATCAGTAATCATAGGAGTGAAATTGGTACCATGAAGAGAATCAGAGAACGCTTTCACACCTTCTCTTAGGCTGTTCACTATTCTCTCGTTCCCCATCATATGAACGATCCGCACAATTTCATCTACACTTTTTCCTTCAAGACCATGCCCATCTCTGAGATACGCAAGGAGAGCTCCTGCATCTGCAATTCCGAGTCCCTCTTCTCTTGCGGCATCTGCGATCTTCCTCACATTTTCAAGAGAAAAGATTCCTATATTGCTGCCAAATGCAATACACTCATCCCAGCTCGGGAGCATCTCACCTTTTGAGGTACGTCTGCCACAAAGGAACGGACAATCGAGGCAAGACTCAGGAAATACCCCATAAGAATCAGAAAGCGCTTTACCATCGAGATTGTAAGCCCTCGGATTGAAACGTTCCCTGTAATTTCTAACAGGAAGCCATCCCATCCTCAAAGCAGAATCGATGAAAATACCATCTCCTTCACGCTTTATGGAACGGGCTTTGCAGCTCTTCTCGAGCCGCTTCATGAAACGCTTCTCCACCTTGCCGTCTTTTATATGATCCTTGCGCTGGAAACCTGGAAGACATATTCCCTTGAGATTCTTCTCCCCGAAGATGAAACCAAGACCAGAAGAAGCAACCTCATGCCCGCCAGACTGTACGGAAGCGAATAGCACACCATTCTCTCCTGCCCTGCCGATATCAAGAAAGACATCAGTAACATTCTTACGTGCACTATCCTCAAATTTCTGCGATGGAAAACCTGCTAAAGCCTCCGTATTGACGAATTCAGCACCCTCTGCACTGAGATAAACAGTGCCTAGCCGCCGCATCCTGCCAATGATGACAATAGCCTCGTATCCAAGGCGGAACAATGAGTATCCTGCTGCAAGCCCTGAATACTCATAGCTTATCTTCCCTGATATCGGAGAGGTGAAAAGCATTGTAAAGAAAGCTGAACCAGGATATGCGAGAGCTTTCTCAGACGGTGCTGTGATAACAACAGGAGCTCCTTTCTCGTAATCCGAGAAGAGCTTATATGAAAGATCGAATCCTGAAAGCCCGTTATAATCAATACGCTCCGAGGATTCTGTTTCAAGGTTTATCACAAGAACCGCCATAGCAGCCATTATATTTGCAATCTGAACTGTTTGGAATATCCTTAAGCCATGAACAGACAGTACATATGCCCTAAATGCGGGTGCACGGAATATGAAACCGATCAGATACAGGCTACTGGCGGGAACTTCGCGAAGATCTTCGACATACAGAACAAGAAGTTCGTCTCGGTCACATGCTGCAGATGCGGCTATACGGAATTCTATAAGACAGACACCTCCGCAGGCTGGAATATATTGGATTTCCTTCTGAAATGACCGATACAGAATGGAATGAATTCCAGAAAAGACGTTCAGAGTCTCCCTTCAGGATGCGTTTTCATCTAACAGATGACGAGAAGCAGATTGTCTATGAGAAGGGAATGGAAAACATGAGAATCAAAGCGGAGGAAATCATAAGAAAGAGACTTTCAGCCGCATTCCCGACCAATGACGGCAAGCAGACTCCGATGAAAGGATATCCTGTCTTCAAAGCACAGCATGCGACTGGATGCTGTTGCAGAGGTTGCCTTGAGAAATGGCATCACATACCAAAGGGAAGAGCTCTTGAAGAAGCGGAAATCGAATATATTGCCGATGTAATCATGCGCTGGATAGATGATGAAATGAAGGGATACAGTCCTCAGCAGCCGCTGCTGTTCTGAAAACTCCATTGTATATGCACCCATTCTCCTTAAATCATGAAAAACATATGTTATCCTATTTCTCATGAAGAGAATCACGCTCGAGATAGATGGAAAGATAGCAGAAGCTGAAAACGGAACAAGGATACAGAGCCTTATTTCCGATAATCGGGATTATATGGATAACCCGATAGCTGCCGCGAAGGTAAATGGCAGGGTAATGTCTCTTATGGAGAGAATTACAGGAAACGCGAAGATAGAGAGTGTTCCCCTGATCTCTCCTATAGGAAAGCGGGTTTATAGGAAAACACTCTGCTTCCTTCTCAGTTATGCCTCTGCCGTCATCCGTCCAGAGCGTACACTCATCATAGGTCACAGCCTTGGAGATGGTTTCTATTTTCATTACAGGAACAATGAGAAACCCGATACCGAACTTCTTATCAGAACGATGAACAAGGCGATAGCTGATGATCTTCCGATAGAACTCGTTGATCTCACTGCAGATGAGGCTATGGAATATGCCAGGTCGAAGGGGCTTGATGAAACAGAATCACTTCTCAATACGATAAACAGAAGCTCATATCGCTTCGCGCGTCTCGGAACATGCCTTGAGATGTATTACGAACCGCTTCTGCCCTCCCTGAGATACCTAGAGTTATGGGAACTCAGGGAATATAAGGACGGACTTCTTCTGAGGTATCCTCAAAGCCGAAATCCATATTCCTTGATGCCCTTCACCGATAATCCTCTCCTTTTCTCCGTCTTCAACGAAAACAAGGAATACGCAAGGATACTCGGCATAAGTTCGATGGGAAACCTCAACGCAAAGATTCCTAGCGGTGATATCCAGAAGACGATCATGCTCTCTGAAGCATTACAGAGACGGAGGATCTCCGACATCTCAAGAATGATAAAGGACAAGGGAAGCGTGAAGGCTGTATTCATCGCAGGTCCTTCATCTTCTGGAAAAACAACATTCTCCCTTAAGCTTTCCGACGAGCTCAGAGTCGATGGTTTCGAGCCTCTGAAGATATCTTTGGATGATTACTATCTTCCGACTGAGCAGGTACCGCTTGATGAGAATGGCGAACGGGATTTCGAAGTACTGGAATCACTGAATCTCGAACTATTGAGAAAGCAGCTTACCTCTCTCATAAAAGGAGAAGAAGTCCATCTCGCATCGTTCTCATTCAGAACAAAGAAAACAACCTTCAGCGATGAAGCGGTGAAGATGAATGAGAGAACGATTCTCGTAGTGGAAGGAATACACGGACTCAACCCCGATCTCATTCCATCGCTTCCGAAAGAAAACATATTCCGCGTGTATATATCAGCATTAACTGAAGTCAATCTCGACACGAGATCGAGGATAAGCACCACGGACAACAGAATCCTGAGAAGAATGATCAGAGACAACCGCACAAGAGGCTTCGATGCAAATGAGACGCTATCAAGATGGCCTTCTGTCGAGCGAGGAGAGAAGAATCATATCTTCCCATTCCAGAATAATGCCGATGTGATGATAAACAGCGCGCTGGAATATGAGCTGGGAGTGATCAAACCATATGCTGTGCCGCTTCTGCGGTCTGTGAAGAAAGAATGCGGGGATGCATATGCGACGGCACAGAGACTTCTCGATTTTCTCGATCTCATCGCCCCGATTCCATCTGAGTTCGTTCCCGCTGATTCCCTTCTCAGGGAATTCATAGGCGGCTCTGTGTATGGAGCGATTTAGCGGCCACCGACTTCGAATACGGTGTGAGTATCTGTGAGGATATCAGGATAACGGCGAAGCATGTTCATGAGCCTCAGAGCAGGACCTGAAGGCTCGTTGTATCCACCTTCCCAGGCTTCAACCGTCTTTTCCGATACACCGAGAATCTCAGAGAAAAGCCCCACGGAAAGATGAAGCCTCAGCCTCAGTGCCCTTATCTCATCGGCAGTGAAATGCTGAAGCTCCTCTATCCTTATGTATTTGTTTCTCTTGGTGATGACGCCACGTTTTCGTGGGAACATGGCATCCTTTACCATCTCAAGATATACGCTGATCATTTACCATAGATGTGAAGACACTCATTGAGCTCTTCCATAATCTTCATCTTGCACTTACCGCAGGCCGTGCAGCATCCTGTCTCTTTCTGGAGCTCATCGAAGTTGCGGACCTTATCATTCTTTACAAGCTCCTCGATCATATGGTCAGTGACACCCTTGCATTCACATATGATCTTCGCTGTCGATCCTTTATATGGATTCTCCATACCATTCTTCTCAAGGTAATCATCAATAGCAGCACGAAGCGCCTTGTCACCGAGAACGGAGCAATGGAATTTATGCTCAGGAAGTCCTCCAAGTTTATCTGTGATCATTGCCGGAGTCAGATGATAAGCGTCCTCAAGCGTCATACCCTTTGCCATCTCGCTCATCATAGAAGTTGAGGCAATAGCAGATGCACAGCCATATGTCAGCCATCTGAGATCCTCGATCTTTCCGTCCTTCACCTTTATGCCGACTCTCATCTGGTCACCGCAGGCAAGCGAACCGACTTCCCCTATTCCATCTGCCTTGAAATCCTCGCCTTCCTTCCAGAGATTGCGTGGATTGATAAAATGATCCTTAACTGTATCTGTATAGACCCACTGGGCCATAAAGCTATCTGCCATATCATGCTCTCCTTGTGCTCATGCTTCTCACTCTCTCGATGATAGGAGGAAGCTTCTCAAGCACATATTCAACATCATCCATTGTGTTATATCTGCCGAACGAGAATCTCACGGAACCATGTGCAAGCTCCACATCCAATCCTGAAGCCAGTAGCACATAGCTTGGCTCAAGAGAACCGGTAGCGCATGCAGAACCTGTAGATACCTCGATTCCCTCAAGATCGAGATAAAGGAGAATCGACTCACCTTCCGCTCTAGGGAATGATACATTCAGCGTCCCAGGAAGGCAGAGAGCCTCATCATTCGAACCGTTTATGATGATATCAGGGATACGCTCCTCAATACCTTTTCTCAAAGCCTCACGCATCTCCCAGAGCTTCTCATGCTCTTCCTTTAAATTGATGCGTGCAAGTTCTGCAGCCTTGCCAAGGCCGAGAATAGCCTGGTTATTATATGTACCGGCTCTCATTCCCTTCTCCTGATGACCACCATGAACAAAAGGTGAAAGAGGAACGCCACGGCGTGCATACAGTACACCAATCCCCTTCGGTCCATAGAACTTATGAGCAGAGAGGGAAAGATAATCTGCGTTTATATCCTTTACTGACACCGGAATCTTTCCGATAGCCTGTGTAGCATCAGTATGGAAATATGCACCATGCTTATGAGCAATCTCAGCAGCCTCTTTGACAGGCTGTATCGTTCCCGACTCATTGTTTCCCGTCATTACGGAAACGAGAGAAACATCATCACCCATCATCTTCTCAAGCTCATCAAGCTTAACTCTTCCGATACTATCCACAGGACAGAGATCAATATGATAACCCTTCTTCTTGAGGTATTTCACAGTCTCTATCGTCGCAGGATGCTCGACAGATGTGATGATGATACGATTCCTCTTATCTCCATCATCTGCTTTATCTCGGAAGATATTGAGAACGGTATTATTGCTTTCCGATGCACCTGATGTGAAGTAAATCTCATCACTCTCTGCAGAGATAAGAGAAGCCACTTCACCACGTGCCCATTCTATACCGGCAGCAGCCTCACGACCGAGTGTATGCATGCTGGATGCATTACCGTAGAGATCATCATTTTCATGCATGAAAGCGACAACCTCATCAGCCAT
>JADIMF010000042.1 GCA_017694915.1 Candidatus Ornithospirochaeta stercoravium | reverse complement strand
AATATGCAGATGATGACACCGAATGCCAATGAGCATTCATGGCATAGCTCTGCTCTGAGATTCTCCAGAAGATATGCCGTGAGGTAATCGCTTTTAAGCGAAGAGGAAAGATGTTTTTTGTCAAAAGCCCCAACGGACGGTATATATTCCTTCCACAGCTTTATGCGGAATATATCCTGATAGATTCTTCCATCCTTTTCCCATTTCCTTGTTCTGAAATATGGGTATAGCTTGTTTAGCGAATTATATGAAAGCGTATTCACAAGATATGAGGCGATTATCTGAGACAGTATTACAGTAACACCAGCCGAGAAACCATGCAGAGGAAATAATTCCCGTATGAATCTCAGCATCAGATATACGGATTGTCTTCCGCCTCAGCCTTTCCTGCTTCAATTCCGGAAAGAGCGATTCTGTTCACGGTCTCATCCATCTGGTATGCCATGACATGCCTTACCTCGATTCTTATCCCGTTATCCTCAGCTGTTGCGTAAGGCATGAGGCCGTTCTCGATAAGGCGGAAATAAAGCTCTGCAGCCTGTGCCGTATCTTCAAAGACTCCCAGATCATACTTGTACCATCCGGTATCTTCATTCTTTTCTCTCGAGATCGTACCTTCTCTTACTATCGATACCTTGATATCCCCGAGTCCTCTATCCATCATCCTCAGGTCTTCCGCAGCTGCTCTGGTAAGGGCTATCGTCCTTCCTTCCGGCAGTTCGGGAAGTGTGTCGGTGATTGTTGTGATCGTACTCGTTCCTGTTACTGCATTTGATAATTCGACAACAGTCCCCAAGGGGAGGGTATCACTGGCAACTCCTTTCTTGCTGTCATCGAATAAAGTGCCGCTTGCAGTGAAGTATTCAGGTTCCATTGCTGTATACCAGCAACCTGTCTCTGCACAAAGCGGAGCAGCAGATATCACTATGGCAAGAATCAGGAGAAGTCTTTTCATGGCTATGATTATAGTCCTTGCTCGCCGTTGTTGCAAAGGAGTTGTAAGTAAGTGCATAATCCTTATACATATGAGCGAGATAAATAACCAGAGTACGCATTGGGCTGATATCACAGCGGATAAGATAATAAGAGAGAAAGGCGAAAAGCCTTTATACACTTGTGCTTCAGGCATTACCCCTTCCGGTACGGTTCATATCGGAAATTTCCGTGAGATCATCACGGTTGAGCTTGTTGTACGTGCTCTTCGCGAGAAGGGAAAGAATGTAAGATTCATATACAGCTGGGACGATTACGATGTCTTCAGAAAAGTCCCGAAGAACATGCCGCAGCCAGAGGTCCTTGAGAAGTATCTCAGGTTCCCGATTACACTTGTCCCTGATACAACAGGCAACGCAGAGAATTATGCCCGCGCTAACGAGAAGCGTGTTGAGGATATCCTCCCTGCTGTCGGAGTGCATCCTGAATATCTTTATCAGGCAGCAAGATACAGGGATTCATATTATGCAGAGGACATAAGACATGCTCTCGAGCATAAGGATGAGATCAGGGCGATTCTCAATGAGTACAGGACAGAGCCTCTTCCAGAGACATGGTGGCCAATCTCCGTATTCTCTTCATTCACTGAAAAGGATACAACAACCGTTCTCGACTGGGACGGAGAGTGGAAGATCACATATCGTGATGATGAGACTGGAGAGACCGAGACTATCGATCTGAGGAATACTCCAAATACAAAGCTCCCATGGCGTATCGACTGGCCTATGAGATGGGTCAAGGAAGGCGTTGATTTCGAGCCAGGCGGAAAGGACCATCTTACAGAAGGCGGTTCTTACGACACATCGAAGAATGTCGTAAAGGTATTCGGAGGAGAAGCTCCTGTCACCATGCGCTATGATTTCGTGCAGATCAAGGGGCATGGCGGAAAGATATCATCTTCAAGCGGTGATGTAGTTGATCTTTATGATGTTCTCGAAGTCTATCCGCCAGAGATCGTACGTTATCTCTTCGTCGGTACAAGACCATCTGCAGAGTTCGCGATTTCGTTCGACCTCGATGTCCTGAAAATCTATGAGGATTATGACAATACAGAGCGTATCTACTTCGGCCTTATCGAAACAAATGAGAAGAAGAGGGAGAAGGAGAAGCGCATCTACGAGCTTTCCCAGGTTGATGACAAGCACATCCCGACAGAGCCTGGTTACCAGATTCCATTCAGACACCTCTGCAATTATCTTCAGATTTATTCCGGTGATGTCGAAAAGGTTATCGCACGTCTTTCCGATGCTACCGAAAGCCAGAAGGATAGGCTGAGAGTACGTCTTAAGTGCGCAGCTGCATGGCTTGAGAAGTATGCGCCGGAAGAGTTCAGATTCTCACTCAGGACTGCAGATGATGCTCTTTATCCAGCAACGGATACAGAGAAAGCTGCTATAAAGGCGCTTTGTGAAGCTGCTGATAAATACCTTGATGAGCTTTCAGAGAAGGATTTCTCCACATATATCTATGCCGCTGCCAAGGATAATGGCATCGAGAATGGTGATTTCTTCCGCGTCATCTACCAGTGCCTGATCGGCAAGGATAAGGGACCGAAGCTTGCATCATTCCTGAAGGCTTGCGGCAAGGACAGAATCGTGGAGATCCTTGGGAGGTACTGATGGTAATTCTTGTTAACGGATCTCCAAGAGGAAAGATGTGCACATACAGAGCACTTGAGGAAGTTGCTTCCGCTCTCAATGCAAATGAAATAGAGACAGAAATCATACAGGCGACAGAGAATGAAGACGAAGTCAGGAAGATTGCTGAGAGAATCGTAGAGGCTGAAGGCCTTGTTGTCGGCTCTCCTGTCTACTATGCATCCCCGTCTGCGCTTGTCAAAGGCTTCATGGATACGCTTTTCAATGTTGCAGGCGGTAAGATGAGGCTCAAGCCGGCAGCTGCTGTTGTCTCATGCCGTCGTGGTGGTGCAAGCGCAACTTATGATGTATTAAACAAATACTTCGGTATTTCCGAGATGCTCATTGTCTCTTCCGATTACTGGAATCAGGTGCATGGAAACACTCCGGAGGAAGTAGAGAAGGATGAGGAAGGAATGCATACGATGCGTGAGCTGGGAAATAATATGGCTCATGTCATAAAGGCTTTCCGTGCAGCAGCTCTTCCTGTTCCACCTCAGGACAAGAAAGTCAAAACTAACTTCATAAGGTAATATCTTGCGTATAACGTCATTTATAAAAGGTTATCGTAAAGAAGCAGTCCTCGCACCGCTATTTAAGCTGCTGGAGGCATTGTTCGAGCTCGCTGTTCCTCTCGCTGTCGCATCTCTTATTGATGATGGAATCGCGAAAGGAAACAGCCGCCATGTATTCTCAATGGCGTTCATCATGGTTGTCCTTGGCTTGATAGGTCTGGCGGCATCCATTACGGCGCAGTATTTTTCAGCAAAGGCCGCCGTTGGGTTCTCCGTAAAGATGAAGAACGCATTATTCCAGCATGTTGCGTCCCTTTCGGAGAGCGACAGGGACCGTATCGGAGCTCCTACGATAATAACGCGTCTGACAAGCGATTCTATGCTCGTCCAGAACGGTATCAACATGTTCCTTCGTCTTTTCATGAGATCACCGTTCGTTGTCTTCGGCGCCGCTATAATGGCTTTTACCGTAGACAGCCAGCTTGCGTCGACGTTCCTCTGGGTCATTCCTCTTCTTTCCCTGATCATCTTCCTTGTCATGAGGAAGACCATCCCGATGTATCGCGATGCGCAGAAGGCTCTCGATAAGCTGCTCTCTCGTGTCAGGGAGAATCTCAGGGGCGTCAGGGTTCTTCGTGCTTTCTCTCTTGAAGGAGAGGAGAAGAAGTCCTTTTCCGGAGAAGCAGAGTCATTAAGGTCGATTCAGATATCTTCAGGGCGAATATCGGCGCTTCTTAATCCGCTTACATATGCAATCGTGAACATCGCAATCGCGATAATCCTTCTTGAAGGCAGGGAAAAGTATAATCTTTCGCTTATCGAGGCCGGCTCCATAGTTGCTGTCGTCAATTACATGAGCCAGATGCTCGTTGAGCTCATAAAGCTTGCCAACCTCATAGTGACGATTTCGAGAGCAATTGCTTCTGGAAAGAGAATTGAAAGCGTGTTCAGGATTGAACCATCCATGACAGATTCTCCGGATGCCGCACTGGAATGTGCAGATACAGATGAGGCTATCGTTTTCAGTAACGCTTCCGTCATTTACAGGGAGGGTGGTAAACCATCTCTTGCCGATGCCTCTTTCGTGATAAGAAAAGGCGAGAGAATCGGAGTCATCGGTGGAACGGGTTCGGGAAAGACTACGCTTGTCTCGCTCATTCCGCGTTTTTACGATGTTTCTTCCGGTTCTGTTTCCGTATACGGACATGATGTTAAGGATTGGAACAGGCAGGCTCTGAGAAAGCATATCGGATATGCTGCCCAGAAAGCGCTCCTTTTCAGTGGTACCGTAAGAGATAACATGAAATGGGGGAAGCTCGATGCAACTGATGAGGAAATCGATGAGGCTCTTCGAATAGCGGAGGCGTATGATTTCGTTCACGAAAAGAAGGAAGGCCTCGACAGTCTCATAGAAGAGAGCGGAAAGAATCTCTCTGGCGGTCAGAAGCAGAGGCTTTCCATAGCGCGTGCTGTTATAAGGAAACCGGATATCCTTATACTTGATGACTCCTTGAGCGCACTTGATTACGCAACTGAAAGCCGCGTGAGGAACAATCTTTCAGCTATGAAGGACATGACGGTAATCACTGTATCACAGCGCACGGGATCGCTAAGAGCTATGGATAACATAATCGTTCTCGATAAAGGCAGAATCGATTCAATCGGAACACATGAAGAGCTTCTCAGGACATCATCTGTCTATAAGGAGATAAACGACTCTCAGTTCGGGGAGGATGACAATGAATAAGAAATCCATTGATTACCGTTCAATCCTCTCAAGGCTCTGGAGATATATAAGGCCATATAAATGGAAGCTTATCCTTTCCATCATATCTGCCCTTATATCATCTGTACTTACTCTTTTCTTCCCGCTTCTGACAGGAAAGGCTGTGGATGGGATCATAGATGGCGATACAGGATTATTCTTCAGGATACTCATGATGATGGTGCTCTCTGTAGGGTTATCTGCAGTATTCCAGTATCTGATGAATCTCCTGAATAATAGCCTGAGCTATTCTATAGTCCGGGATATGAGGAAGGATGCTTTCGCGCATCTGGAGCGTCTTCCGCTCTCGTATATAGACAGCCATTCCCATGGTGATGTGGTCTCAAGAATCATAAGTGACGCGGATCAGGTCTCAGATGGACTTCTCATGGGCTTCACACAGCTCTTTACAGGAATCATCACGATTCTGGGAACGCTTGTCTTCATGTTCACTGTGAACTGGGTTGTTGCGCTGGTTGTCGTGGTTGTCACACCGCTCTCGATATTCTCCGCTTCGTTTATCGCGAAACGTACATTCACTCTCTTCTATAAGCAAAGCGAATGGCGCGGGAAGCAGACAGCGTTCATCAATGAGATGGTATCTGGTGCATCCACTGTTGCTGCATATGGTATGGAGGAAGAGAATCAGAAGCATTTTGAGAACATAAACAAGGAATGGGCTCATTATTCACTGCTGTCTGTGTTCTATTCTTCCCTCACAAATCCAGTCACAAGATTCGTCAACAGTGTTGTTTATACAGGAGTAGCGTTATCTGGAGGCCTTGCGGCTTTGTCAGGACTCATGACAATCGGAGGGCTTACGACGATCCTGAGCTATGCGTCTCAGTACACTAAGCCTTTCAATGAGATAACAGGCGTCATGACTGAGTTCCAGAATGCAGCGGCATCTGCAGGACGTATATTCGCTTTCATGGATGCTGAAGGAGAGAGCGATGACAGCAAGCTGCCTTCCATGGATAAGACTGAAGGCAATGTTTCATTTGATCATGTTTTCTTCTCATATGTCCCGGAGCGTCCTCTTATAAAGGATCTTGAGCTCGATATAAAACCTGGAATGAAGGTTGCGATAGTCGGTCCTACAGGAGCTGGAAAGACGACAATTATCAATCTCCTCATGAGATTCTATGATCCTCAGTCTGGACGCATATCGATTGATGGGCATGATATCTCATCTGTCAGAAGGTTTTCTATACGTTCATCATTCGGCATGGTTCTTCAGGAAACATGGCTTCGCACCGGTACGATACGCGAGAATATCGTGATGGGAAGGAAAGATGCTTCGGATGAGGATATAAAGCGAGCTGTAGAACTTTGCCATCTCGATACATTCATCGCCTCCCTTCCTCATGGTCTTGATGAGATGATTGCAGATGATAGTGATGGAATTTCGCAGGGGCAGAAGCAGCTTCTGTCGATATCGAGGATAATGCTTTCAGAACCTGAGATGCTGATTCTTGACGAAGCTACATCATCAATCGACACGAGAACAGAGATGTATATCCAGGATGCGTTCATGCATCTTATGGAAGGCAGGACATCCTTCATCGTTGCGCATAGGCTTCAGACGATAAAGAATGCTGATCTCATTCTCGTAATCGATCATGGTGATGTTGTTGAGAAAGGAACGCATAAGGAACTGATGGCAAAGAAAGGTTTCTACCACAATCTTTATATGAGCCAGTTCGCGAAGAGGTGATCAGCTGATTACCGCTTCTCTATAGTTTCTGATGGTTCTTTCTTCTGAAGAGAAATCGATGCCGGTGAGATGGAGAATCTTTCCTTTCTTCATCTCTTCCTTGAATATGTCTCCATATTTCTTCTCTTGAATCTGCGAAATCGCTTCATCTGCGCTTTTGTCGACCTTGAGCTCGAAAAGATAGATGTGCTTACCGATTTCCATTGAGTTATCGATTCTTCCTAGCTTTGTCGGCAACTCCGCGACTACTCTGCATCCTGCTGCGACAAAGAACATATGCATGATCAGCTGGTACGGCTGTTCATACCGTTTGGAAATCAGGACGGAAGTGCATTGGTCGTAGAATGCATTGAGCGCTCTTATGATTTCCTCAGTTTTTCCTTCTTTTGCCGCAATGCGGGCATCCGTCACAAGAAGTCTCGATTTCTCATCATCTTTGCTGTACTTCTCCAGCAGGTAGTTCGTGAAGGACGAGGAAACTTCATTATTCGGAAAGCCAAGAAGGATCTTTTCCTCTGTTGCAGCTTTTATGGATAGATAGCCTGTGTAGTAAAGCAATGCGGCTCTGAATGCAGTATCTGTCTTTCCCTCGTTCCTGTTCAGTTTGGATATGTCAAAGGCTACAAGGGAGAATTCTGAAATCTGTATATCATCATAAAGAAGATCTTCCAATCTGAAATTTTCTGCCAGCTTGACTACAAGCGCTGAGCCTCCTGTTTTGTACCAGTAATTGCTGAATTTGCAGCCATCATTGAAGAAGAAACCGATAGAGACAGGATTATAGACTCTCGTTTCCGATTCAGGAGAGAACCTATATCCATCATAGTAGTTCCTTATCTTCTCCCTGAACTCTTCTCTTGATTTGTATTTCCCGGGATTAGCTTCAAGATATTCATCGATTCCTTCCCCGAAATACTCATCAAGCTCTTCATCTGTATATCCAAATGCTCCCGCGAACTCCTTGTCCATAGA
>JADIMF010000041.1 GCA_017694915.1 Candidatus Ornithospirochaeta stercoravium | reverse complement strand
TGGAATTATGTTCATCAGAGAATCTGGCTTCTTGATACAGTAACCCGTATTCCATATCCATGCTTCAGGCAGGAAGAGGATGACTCTGTGGGCCATGAGTTCTGGACACGCGATAATCTCGTTTTCTTCGATAACAGGCGTGCCGGACATGACGGGACAATCACAAAAGACAAAACACAGGCAGTAACACAGGAAACAGAGGCGGAGAAGAAGCACCAGATTCCATATGTTGCATTTGCTGATACAGAAGGTAATGTAGTAAGGAAAATCGATCTTCCATATTACTGCAACCATTACAATGCAAATGGAGATAACACGCTCCTCGTTGGCGATGATGTTGAGAACCTTGTTCTGATTGATATAACCAAAGAAAAACCAACGATAAGCAATCTGTGTTATCATGGTACATCATGGGATGGGCAGATTACGCATTGTCATCCTACATGGAGCTGGGATAGCAGCAAGATCCTCTTTGAGTCTGACAGAGGTGGAAGCTGCAATCTCTATCTGATTAACGTATAATGTGGCTGTGGAGGGGCCTTTTCTACATCGTCTATGATTACCATCAAGGAAATCGCAGCGGAGGCGGGGGTCTCTCTAGGTACTGTTGACAGAGTTCTGCATAACAGGGGCAGGGTTTCGCAGGAAACCATTGCTCTTGTGCGCAGGATTGCCGAAGAAAACGGCTATGTTACCAATCAGCTTGGACGTAGACTGAGAAAAAACCAGCAGTTCAGGTTTGGCGTGCTTCTTCCTGATCTGGGTTCTGCGAAACATGCTTTCTGGAATCAGATCATAAACGGGGTTGAAGAAGCGAGAAAAGAACTGGAATCCCTGCAGATAGAGATAATTTATTCAACATTCGATACTATGGCAGATGAAAGTTTTCTTAATGCGGGAAAGAAGCTGCTATCTAATGGTGTCGATGCATATATTGTTGCGCCAATAGTGGCAGAAGGCATGCGGAGCCTAGTAAAGCTGTTCCCTGATATCCCGTTTGCTTTCGTAGATTCATCACTCCCTGATATAAAACCGATGTGGAACTTTGCACAGGATCCAATTGCAGCGGGAAAGACAGGCGCAAGGCTTATGAGCATGATGTATCCTGCTTTCGCGCGCGTTGCTGCTCTTCCGATACCAAAGACAATATCAAACAGTACCGAAACGAGAGCTGATTCATTCTGTGCTTCTTATTCTGAGGAACATCCTAACGTTCCTATCAGGAAATTCTATGGTATTGAAATAGAGGAAGTTATTGATGACCTGATAGATTTTTCATCGGGGGAAGGCATCACTGGTGTTTTCGTTGTAAGTGCACAAGCTGCAAGTCTATGCAGGATTCTTGAGGAAAGAGGAATCTCTGACAGATTCAGGATTATCGGATTCGACTTGTCAGATGAAAACAGGGAAGTGCTCCGTAATGGTAAGATTGGTGCAATAATAGGCCAGAGGCCTCAGGCGCAAGGCCATGATGCAATTACGACAATATATAACCATTTTGTTCTTCAGCATGATGCAGAGAAGATTCTTTCAGCTCCGATTGATATTTACATCAAGGAGAATATTCCAGAAAGTTCTCATTGGCTCTGAGGGAAGATTGCTTTCAGTCTTTCCTTCGTCTATCATCGCAGTATGAACCTTTATATGGTTGCTACCCCGATAGGGAATCTTGAGGATATTACATACAGGGCGGTAAGAGTTCTTGGTGAGGTTGATGTCATTGCATGTGAGGATACACGGCATACGATGCAGCTTCTCTCGCATTACGGAATAAAGAAGCGTCTTATCGCATGTCATGCACATAATGAGGAAGAAAGCTCGAAGGGAATTCTTGAGCTTCTTGATAGCGGGCTTAATGTGGCTTATTGCTCCGATGCAGGAACTCCTGGCATTTCAGATCCTGGCGCCAGACTCTGTGAAAGAGTAAGGAATGACGGAAAGCATAAAATTATTCCGATTCCTGGCGCTGCAGCGGTTACTGCACTTGTCTCAGTTGCCGGAAACATAGGAAAAAGCTTTACTTTCGAAGGTTTTCTTTCGCCTAAGAAGGGAAGAAGGACAAAGCGTCTTGAAGCTTTATTTGCAGCAGGCAATGCATTCGTGATTTATGAATCTCCTTTCAGAGTGGTGAAGACTCTTGAGGATATAAAGAGCGTGAATGACAGAGCGCTTATCATCGCGGGCAGGGAGCTTACGAAGGCTTTTGAGGAGATAATAAGAGGTAGCGTGGGAGAGGTTATCTCATATCTTGAAGCGAAAGATAAGATCAAGGGAGAGTTCGCTATCATAGTTGTGCCGGAGGTTGATGATGATAACAATCAAGAAGATTCGGACGCTTAAGCCGAGAGTCCAGCTCAGGAAATGCGCCGATGTCTTCCATGAGGCCATGACAGAGGAAACGGAGGATGGTTATCTTGATGAGGTTCTCTCCATCGTTTTCTCTTCAGATCTTGTAAGTGCCGAGGATGAGGAGAAGATAAAGCGCTTCTACGCGAAGGGGAAGGGAATAGGGTATGAGGATATCTGCTACCACATACTCTCAATCCTTGGTGACAGCCCCTCCGACTGGGATCAGAAGACGGAAGATGGTGAGATTGACTGGTCTAAACGCAAGGTGATGGATCATTATCTTTATCTTGATCATCTTCGTTCTCCATATAACGTCGGTGCGATATTCAGGAATTCTGAAGCATTCTGCATAAAGGAGATATATCTTGCGCCAGGTACGGCATCGCCGGATCATCACAGGGCAGAAAGAACATCCAGAGGTACAGTCAATGCTATTCCTTGGAGTGAGAAGGAGCTTTCGGAGCTCCCTCCTGATATTCCTGTGTTCGCTCTTGAAATCGGCGGTACTGATATAAGGGAGTTTGAGTTCCCTGAAAGAGGTATCTGCATGATAGGTTCCGAGGAGACTGGACCTACTAGGGAGGCCAGGGAACTGGCTCTTTCTTCCTGCGGGATTGTCACAATACCGCAGTTCGGTGCAAAAGGCTCGATAAATGTAGCTTCGGCAACTGCCATCATGCTTTATAAATGGATTGAATCGGTGCAGAAATAAGAATGCTTCCTCTTGAAAATTGCGAGGAAGCATACCGAAAACCCCGGTTTTTGCCATTATTTCATATGCTTCCTACGGAAAACGCGTAAGAAGCATATGAATCATTCAGCTTTATCCTGACTGTATCTGCAGAGATTCCTCAGGCCATCTTCAACGCGTCTGTTGAATGACGAAGGCGGGAAGAAGCCGCGTTTGTCGCGTTCTCCGCTTTTTATTCCGGAAAGAAGTTCGATTCCCTCGTCGACTTCCGAAATCGCATAGATATGGAAGAGTCCTTCATCGATTGCTTTTTCAATCTTCTGGGGAAGAATCAGAGAGGATATGTTCTGCCTTGGAATCATGACTCCCTGCGTTCCTGTAAGCCCTGATACGGAGCATGCGTTATAGAACCCTTGTATCTTCTCATTGATGCCTCCGACAGGCTGGAGTATTCCCATCTGGCTTACAGAGCCTGTTACCGCTATATCCTGTCTGATAGGTACTTCAGCGATAGCGGAGAGAAGGGCGTAAAGCTCACCAAGCGATGCGCTGTCCCCATCCACTTCTGCATAGCTTTGTTCAAAACATATGCCAGCATAGAGCGAGAGAGGAAAACGCAACGCATATCTATGACGGAGGAAACCCTCGAGAATAAGAAGTCCTTTGTCATGTATGCCACCCGAAAGACCTGCTTCATGCTCTATATTGACGATTCCCTCATTTCCTGGAGCTACTGTTGCAGAGATTACCGCAGGTGTGCCGAATGATGATACACCTCTATCCATAACAGCAAGGCCGTTTACGATTCCGACCTGGCTTCCTGATAGGGATATCACCATATCTCCAGATTGTATCTCCTCATTTATGGTCTCTTCTTCCAGCGAAGCGTGCCAGTTCCTTTTCTCTATGGCTTCTTCGACATCTTTTCTTTCGATTATCTCAGAGCCTCTTTCCCTTGCATTCAGATCCGCCTCTTCCAGAAGATCCTCGAGAAGCGAAAGTTCTGTTGTAAGTTTTTCCCTGTCCTCTGCGATTGATGATGAGAATCTCAGAATTTCGAGGTATGCGGAATCTGCAGCTTTCAGAAGACCTTTGCCCGCGGCTTTCAGGAAACTGACAGTGCCTTTTGCGTTCTTCTCGTTTCTTGGCATTGTGTAATTGAATTCAGGAGCAATCCTGAAATAACGCACGAATTTATCATCTTTCTCTATCAGCTTGTTATATGTGCTTTCGGTACCGATGAGGATTATCTTTGTCAGCATCGGAATAGGGGCGGGGCGGACTGTTCCGATCATTTCTCCAGGTACGAGCGAAGAGGAAAGGGCTCTGTGAGTCATCTCAAGGTAGCGCTTCAGGGTTTTCCAGAGATTCTCATCCCCTGTTACCTCTTCTGCGTTCATTATGAGATATCCTCCGGATGCTGCCTGATAGGAGCCTGTCCGTATCGCAAGATGCGAAGGTTTGTCCTTCTCCGCAAAGCCGAAGAGCGACTGATGCGAGGGGTGTGTTTCTATGATTACCGGACGACTGTCGGAATATGTCCTGTCAAGAACTATGTTGATTCTGTATGCATCCTCGTTTCCGTCATATGGAGGAAGTGAAAGCAGGAATGAAGCTATGGCAGGATCCTTCCATTTAGCGAGCATCTCGCTTTCTGGAATCGCTTCCTTTCCGAATGCGAGAAGATCCTCCTGAAACAGTCTTGCCATTCCCTGCTCGAAGATGAGGAGTCTGGGAGAGAGTGAATCCGGAGCCCACGCATAAGCGGCATCCCTTAAATGACATGGCATGCTTTTTATCTTCTCTATTGATTCCATGACTGCGGTGAGACGACCGGAGCCATCATCGCCTGAAAGGAATATGTTGTAACCGACTCTATCAATCGACAAGCCTAAAGAGAGGAGGCTCATCGCTCTCTCCTGTCCGATGATCCGGCTTCCGCCTTCTATGTCATCAAATTCCGTAACAGGCTCTGAAAGCCTTATTTCCTCTGTCTTCAATTCCCTGATCACGTTGTGAGTGTAGAATGTGGATTATTCTGTGTCAAACAGATTATACTTTCTCTATGTTTGTAAAAGAATATACTGCGGAGATAGAGAGGCGGCTTGCCGTTTCTTCTTTTCCTTTTGATATCTCTCTTAATGGTGTGCAGATCGGAGCTCCTGATAAAGAGCTCAGAAAAGCGGCTTTCGCAGTCGATGCTTCGTTTGACACCATTGATGCGGCTGTCAGAGAGGGGGCAGATGTCCTTGTCGTGCATCATGGTCTTTTCTGGGGTTCCCCGATCGCTATAACTGACAATCATTACAGGAGAGTCAAAAGAGCAATCGACGGTGGTCTGACTCTTCTTGCGGTTCATCTTCCTCTCGATGCACATCCTCTTTATGGCAACAACGCCCAGATGGCGATGACGCTTGGAATGACATCTTTCGATCCATTCGGGGAGTATAAGGGTGTAAGCGTGGGATACAAAGGACACCTTCCTTTCCCGATGACAATTCCGGAGATCGCGAGGCTTCTCGGTTTCTCTTCTGATACCGGCATGCAGGTCCTCAAATTCGGAAAGGATATGATTGATACTGTTGGTATAATCTCAGGCGCTGCCGGCGATGATGTCGAATATGCCATAAAGGATGATCTCGACCTTTTCATCACAGGTGTTGTACCTCATGAGGTGTTCCACACAGTCAAGGAAAACGGGATGAATCTCCTTGCGGGAGGCCATTACAGAAGCGAGGTCTTCGGAGTGAAAGCTCTCATGAGAATGACGGAGAAGGAGATGGGTGTTCCATCGTTCTTCATTGATGCGGAGACAGGGCTTTGAGAAAGAGATATCTGCCGTTCATACTTACAGC
>JADIMF010000040.1 GCA_017694915.1 Candidatus Ornithospirochaeta stercoravium | reverse complement strand
ACAGCCTGTGCAAGCGCTGTTGGTAATGCAAGCGACAGCACTAGAGACCAAATACCATCTTTTCCTAAATCATGTTTTCTGGCACTCATGACGTTGTGGATTATATTTCCCTTTATGAGGTTGCTACAACCGGGCTATCATATCAATATGAAGAAGATTCTTATCACATGTTCGACAGCATATGGCTCTTCAAGGGAATATGCAGAACTGCTTGGAGAAAAACTGCTTCTGCCTGTTTCTGATGTAACGTCTTCTGATATTTCTGCATCCGACGCCGTGATACATTTCGGCAGTTTGTATGCAGGTTCTGTACTTGGACTGAGAAGAGTTATCAGCAAACTTCCTCCCAGTGCTTCTCTTGTCGTCGTTTCTGTAGGAATTGCAGATCCTTCAATAACTGTGAATGCAGATAAAATCGATGGTGATATCTTCAGGATAATCGGAGAAGGCTTTCGGAAACGGACAACTACCTTTCACCTTAGAGGCAGACTAGATTATTCGAAGCTTTCAGCAAAACACAGGGCAATGATGTGGATGCTATGCAGCTTTATTAAAAAGAAGAAGGAAAAGACTGAAGAGGATATGCTCATTCTTGATACTTATGGAAAGCGCGTGGATTTCTTCAAGCCTGAATCAATTCAGCCGATAGCGGAATATGCCATAGAAATGCTGTCTTAAGATACTTCGTATGTAAATCTTCAATCCTATTTATTGTTACGACGTTCTTTCATTATTTCCTGATAGTGGATCAATAGAAAGGAGGTTGGTTTTATGTCAGATGACAAAAGACTTGATGAACTTGAGAAGACGGTATCTCAGCTTGTACGGGATGGTGAGGCAAGGAAGAAAGAGAAGAAGGTAAGTGAGAGAAACAGGAAACTTTGGTTAATGATTTCCTTAGTTCTTGTTGTTTCCGCTGTAATCATATCTTTTACAGTCAGTTGTGATATGTCATCACTTTTTGATGATATTCCCCCTTTTGATAATGATAATCCGGTAATTATCAATCCGTCTGAGGAAGAAAAACCAGATAATAGTTATGATATTGCAGAGGGCGAGGGTGTTACTATACTTGGTTTTGCACCTGAATATGCTGTCGTGTCAGATACAGGTGAATTGACAATATACGGAGAGAATTCGATGTTTGCAGTGCCTGGCGAGAGTGTTCAGCTGCCCGATGGTACTGTTATTGATTTCCAGGTAACAACCCTTGCGGTTCAGGTTATTGTGGACGGTGAGATTGTGATGATATTCAGGAAATAGCGTCTGGGGCCTCCGTTTTCATGCGGAGGTTTTCCTTCTTTTCTTCGATTATATTCATAATCATATCTGCAACGTCATTCACATCTTTCCTTATCTCATGTTCCCAGATACGGATTACCGTGTATCCCATAGCAGTGAGGACATGGTTTACCTCGATGTCCTTCTGCATATTTCGTTCGATTTTCGGAATCCAGTAATCCCTGTTTGTTTTTATTTCATCTCTTCGGTTTTCCCAGTCATAACCATGCCAGAAATCACCATCACAGAAAATGGCCACTTTGTACTTCTTCACAGAGATGTCGGGATGTCCGTATACATGAGGACTGTTCTTTCTGAACCGAAGTCCGCGATGCCAGAGGGCATGAGAAAGAATCACTTCTATCGAAGTGTTTTTTCCTCTGATCCGCGACATGTTATAACTTCTCTGTTCCTCTGTCATTTTGCTTTATTTTGGCCTCAATTTGATTGACATTAATCAATCGATGTGGGTTAATTACAATTGTAGCAGGGTTCTGAGGATAGTGGTGAGAGGATCACAATCCGGATTTCAGCTTAATCGAATCCCCCCTGATGACCAAGCTGAGCGCACACCTTTTCTTCCGGGTGATCCTCTCTCTGGTATTCCCAGAGCCCTTTTTTTGGATCTGAAATTTTCTCCGTGTAAAACAGCGAATATGTAGATAGAAGAAGAGAGCGGAATCTCCTAGGATTTGTAATCGGAAAAAGAACAAGTCAAGGAGAACCGCTCATGAAGGAAGATAGCACTTTTCTGCTCAGTGAATCCACAGGATGGATTGTAGACTGGGCACATCCTGCATTCGAGATATGCAGAGACAAGCACAGAGGAAGCACATACGGGAAGATTACCTACACAGTCACAAAGGATCCTGGGCATGACTGGAAGGCAGAGGTCGGGGATGGGAAGTGACACAAGCACTCGAATGAGGTGACGGTCCTGAAGCATATGAGCGCGGGAGTGACGATGGTCTGCCTTGAAGTCCATTACGAGAGCTATGTGAACAAGCATGGGCGGCGGCGCAGGACAGATGCAATGCCCTTCAGGAATGGGCAGAACGGCTATACGAACCACTTCAAGGACAACATCGCATTCTTCATGTCCGGCTATGGAATGACGCTCTCCAGATGCGCTGTCATCTGCCATACGGCACCGGCGATCGTGAAGGATGTCAACAAGACCAGGCTGAAGTCTCTTGCCGGAGACATGAAGCCAACGCATTACAGCAGGCATCTGGCAGTAGATGAGTTTCTCATCGAGCATGGCCACAGGTACTGCACCATGATCATAGATGCCGATACCGGAGAGCTTCTTTATCTGGAGAAAGGAAAGAAGAAGGAGCAGCTGATGCACTTCTTCAAATGGGCTGGCGATGATTTCATGTCGCACGTAAAGGCGATAGCCATGGACATGAACACAAATTATTCACAGGCTGTGAAAGATTTATATCCTTCAATCTCCATAGTCTACGATACATTCCACATCATCAAGTGGTACAACGACCAGGTCGTGGACAGCCTCCGCAGACAGGAAGGCAAGAGGCTGAAGAAAGTGGCGGACAAGCTCGCCTCCGAGGGCAGGAAGGACGAGGCCGCAATGGTCGAGGAGGAAAGA
>JADIMF010000039.1 GCA_017694915.1 Candidatus Ornithospirochaeta stercoravium | reverse complement strand
TAGGCCATACCAGTATTTAAGCATATCATCGGTATAAAAAGAAGAAGCAGAAGAATTTCTTTCCTCTGCCTCATGTATTTATTTTCCGGCCTTTTTCCATTGGAGACCTTTCTTATTCCTCCTGAAGAATAACTCATCCAGAAACACGAATCATCAAGATTGTGTTAAATGTTCGTTGTATTTTAATGAAGAAACAAAGCTCCAGGTTGCGCATAGCGGGGATAAACGCGTAAAATCAAATTGCGCATAGCGGGGTGGAAATATTCCACTTCGCTTTTCAGGGTCTTTTTAAGGGGGAAATTTATGTATTATCCAGAATTCTGGAGTACTATTGGCTGGCTCGTTAATAGCCGCGATCATTATGCCATCACTCATGACAGTGACAGGAAACTCTTCGATGAGTTGTTCTCCATTATGTTTCCGATTAAAGCTAATAGCAATGGCTGGCGGACAATATACATCGCACTTGAGCGAGGACCTGAACCTGATGAGGAAGAATGCCGCGAGGCGATTGAAACCGGCGACTATGAGACAGAAGCAGCATATATCGAGGCATGGCGTGAAAGAAATGAAGAGCCAGTCCGCTTTTATGAGATTTCTGCGGGAGAGAATGAGGAAGGTTTCAGGGCGCTTTTCGTGAGGCACAGATATGTCTTTGAATATGATCCGCGTGGCTACGATGGGTTCCGTAGCTCAGATGTATGTTTTTCCTGGCGAGATGAACTCGAGAAGCCGCTTAAGGTGCTGATAGCGGAAGTCAGAAAGAGCATGGTTAAAGTGATGGATGGTACATACAACACATGGCTTAAGGAAAAACTTCCCAATCGGAACCGGGTGGGACGCATCAGACGTTCAGATTTCTGGACAGCATTTCCTGATTCGCGTGAGATGTTTCTTGAGGGACTTACGGAAAGTGAGATCCTCTCATTTTCCGATGCTGTCGATAAAAGGCTGACGAAGATGGAGAATATAGGACGTATCGATCATATGACCTCAGGGCTGTTCTTTCAGGCATGCGCTATCGGATACCGTGCAGTAGGCGAGAGTGAATATGGTCTTCGTCTGAAGGCTGGCACGGATAAAGGTCTCTATGAAGAGAATGCTGATGGGCGAGATGATGGACTTACAGATCTTCCGGAGGATGACAGCAAAGCATTCGATGAATGGAGTAATGGTAAGAAGGATTTCAATGGTGGTCATCCCTGGGAGGTATGTCGTGGCGGAAATTCCACACATGTTGATTTCTATCCGGTAAGAGATGAGAATGGCTGGTGCTTCGGCGTTCGCGGAAAGCATCGCATGTTTGAGGTTGTCCGTTTCTTCCTCGCGATAAGTGCTGCGGGATTTCCTGTATATGTTGTCGATGATGAGGCAATCAGAGATGGTATCCTCGGCCATGATGTCATTGGCATCGTTCCAGAAGGTGTGTTCCCCAGATACTGCGAAAGCTGGTTCCCCGGAGAAAGAGTGACGGATTTCATGAATCTCTCATATGAGGCTGAACACAACGGATTCTTCATGTCCAGAGCTGTTTTCGATGATCCGGAGTCGCTTATTCTCGATACTTGATAGATAAGCCTTATCCTATAAGGACTTTTGAAATCATAGTATTGAAAAGAGCTGCCGTTTCCAGCAGCTCCCATAGGCTTATTTCTCGCGGATTATAAGCTGATTACGCTCTGGTCCGACAGAGATGTATGTGATGTGAGTGTTCATCATCTTCTCGAGGGCGAGGATGTATTCCCTTGCCTTCTCTGGAAGCTCTTCCCACTTTCTGCAGTGGGTTGTGTTTGTCATCCATCCGTCGAATGTCTCGTAAATCGGCTTTGCCTTTTCCTGGAGTCTTGTCTCAGGAAGGTAGCTGAAATATTCACCGTCGATCATATAGCCTGTACAGACCTTGATCTTCTCGAAATTGTCGAGGACATCGAGCTTTGTCAGTGCGATATCAGTAACACCATTCATGTAGCAAGCATAATCAGCAGCGACGGCATCAAACCAGCCACAGCGTCTCGGGCGTCCAGTTGTTACACCATACTCATGGCCGATATCCCTGAGCTTGTCGCCATCTGCATCGAAAAGCTCTGTCATGTATGGACCGCCTCCGACCGATGTTGAATATGCTTTTGCAACACCAACAACCTTCGTGATGCAGCGTGGAGGTATTCCTGCGCCATTGCAGCCGCCGGAAACTGTAGGATTGGATGAGGTTGTGTATGGATAGATACCCCAGTCGTTGTCTCTCATGATACCGAGCTGACCTTCAAGAAGGATCTTCTTTCCGCTTTCAACAGCATCGCGTACGACAGGAACGGTGTCGATGATATGATCGCCGAATTCGTTCTTCCATTCGCGGCACTTATCCATCATTGCCTCAAGCGTTACTGTCTCAAGACCATAGTACTCGAGATCCCTGTTCTTCTTCGGAAGAATGAGCTTGAGTCTTGCCTCAAGTCTCTCCTCGTCGAGAAGATCCGCAGCTCTTATACCCATTCTTGCTGCTTTGTCGGAGTAGCATGGACCGATTCCTCTTTTTGTTGTACCGATCTTCTCCTTGCTGCTTCTCTTGCCTTCCTCAGCGCCATCGAGAGCGATGTGGTATGGCATGATGATATGAGCTCTTTCATCGATGAATACGTTATCTACTTCGATTCCAGCCTCTTCCTTGATGTGATTCATCTCGTTTCTCATCGTGTCGAAGTTGACTACCGTGCCAGCTCCTACGATGTTCATCGTATCCGGATTGAATACACCGCTCGGAATTATATGAAGACCGAACTTGCCTTTATCGTTTATGACTGTGTGTCCAGCGTTATCACCGCCCTGGAAGCGGATTACGATCTCAGCCTCGGAAGCAAGGTAATCGACAACACGACCCTTGCCTTCATCGCCCCACTGTACACCAACAACTGCGTTTACATTATAAGATGCCATCAAACAGCTCCTTTCCCTGGTGCTTAAGCTCCTGGATCATTTCCTTCTCTTTCTCAGTGTGATCATCGATATCCTCGGCATCCCAAGGGTATTTGATCCACATATCCTCAATCTCAAGTGCAGGGTAGTATCTCTTTATCTCTGGAGGAAACTCCACATCCTTCTTCTTAAGCTTGTTGTGAAGAACAAGGACTGCGATTTCCTTCGGCTCATATGAAAGAAGCTCACCGACACAGTATCCGAGAGTCGCTCTTGTATCATCGACCTCATCGATGAGAAGGACATTCTTTCCTCTCAGCTGCTCCTGTACCTCGTCAATCCACTGGATCTTCGTAGGATGCTCTCGGTGCTTGTGATCCATGCCGTAGTATGAAATGCCGACAGCATAAATCGGGCGGTTGATGAATGTCTTTATGATACGGGCAGGGATGAATCCGCCGGATCCGATAGCAACGATGACATCTGGATCGAATCCAGAATCCGTGATTCTCTCAGCAAGCTTCTTTATAAGCTTGTGAACCATATTGTAGCTTACGTAGAATTTATCCATTTCTTATTTCTCCGGAATCATCTCTGCGATATAAGGAAGAGTGCGATGACGCTCTTTGTAATCGAGGCCATATCCGACAACCCATACATCAGGAATCTCGAATCCCATGAACTGGATATCAACAGGTATCTGATGACGTTCAGGTTTGTCGAGGAAAACTGCGGTTTCTACGGATTTCGTACCGCGTGCCTTGAAAGCCGTGATGAGATAGTTGAGGGTGTTTCCGCTGTCGAGGATATCCTCAACAATCAGCACATGATGCCCGGAAAGATTCTCTCTTGTATCCATCAGAAGCCTTACTTCGCCTCTTTCTGCTCCCTTCCTGCCATATGATGAGATTGCGATGAAGTCAACGACATGAGGAATCGTCAGATGCCTTACAAGGTCAGCCATGAAAATAAAAGAACCCTTCAGTACTCCCACGAGTATCAAGGGCTCCTCTATATCCTTGTACTTCTCATTAATCTCAGCAGCGAGTTCAGAGACGCGCTTTGCAATAGCGTCCTCATTAATGAGGACTCTCTTTAAATCCTTTGAAAGCGGTGGAATGATTTCACTCATCATACTCTCCTGGAAAAATAAATACTCTTTGATTCTATCGGAGCTTTGCTTCTTTGAAAAGCCATATCAGGGGAGCAAAATGAAATATAATCAGTTCATGGCAAATAAGATATTGTTTTCAATTCCTTGTATTTTAAGAGATTACATTAATATAAACAGCTATATAGTGCTCATTTGCTTTTAGATTCTGCTGAAAACAGGAATCAGTATCATCTCTGCAGTTAATTATTGGATTCCTGATTTTCCATCGTTTATAATGGAAACAGGAGGTAATGCATGCAGAAGATTGATTATTCACAACTGGAGCTTAATCCGTTCACTATGATAGGTAATGAAGCATTCCTTCTTACCGCTGGAACGATGAAGGACTGGAATACGATGACAGCAGGCTGGGGTGGCCTAGGATTCATCTGGGGTGAGCCTTCAGTTTTCGTGTTCGTCAGAGAAAGCCGCTATACGCTTTCATTTATGGATAAATACGACAGATTCACGCTTTCCTTCTTCCCTCCGGAGATGAAGAATGCTCTCGATTTCTGCGGTTCTCACTCCGGTCGCGACACCGATAAGGCAAAGGGTGCTGCGATTACGCCTGTTGAAGTCGATGGAACGGTCACTTTCGAGGAAGCTAACCTTGTGTTTTCATGCAGGAAAGCCTCGAAGACGCTTATCGATGAGAAGCAGATCATCGACTCCTCCGTCCTGAAGCTTTATCCTCAGCAGGACTGGCATGATATGTACATTGGTTATATCGATGGTGTATATATCCCCTGAGGCATAATATGGACTATCTTTCATTGTATTCTTCCATGCTTGTTTCCCGGTATTTCGAGGAAACTGTCGATAATCTTGGAAAAGAGGGAAGAATATATGGAACGTATCATCTGTCGATTGGACAGGAAGGCGTGCATGCGGGAGTCTCTGCGGCGCTTTCTGATACAGACTGGATAGTCCCGACTCATAGATGCCACGGTTATAATACATCACGAGGTTCCGATCTCAGCGCCATGTTCTCCGAGATGCTCGGTTCGCGCCATGGGCTTTGCGGTGGTATCGGAGGCTCGATGCATATGACAGATGTGAAGACCCATGATTTCGGTTCTTCAGCTGTCGTCGGTTCCGGTATAAGCATTGCTGGCGGAATAGCGCTTGCAGAGAAGCTTGATGATTCTGATTCGATTTCCGTCGCCATATTC
>JADIMF010000038.1 GCA_017694915.1 Candidatus Ornithospirochaeta stercoravium | reverse complement strand
AAGATGCCTTAGTGGGCGATGGCAGGATCGAACTGCCGACTTCCACGATGTCAACGTGACACTCTCCCGCTGAGTTAACCGCCCATGACCACGTCATACTAGCATTTCATCAACTTTGTGTAAAGTACTATACAAAGAAGATTGCGTTAATCATTTTGCATTAATTTAACTACTATTTATAGTACCGTTTTTGGAATTATAAATACAGATTTATTTATAGCACAACTGATTTTATCGTATTTTCATCCAATGCTTTCAGGACTGGGCTTCCCTGCCCATCCATAAGAATGAACTTCACTTCACCGCCCTTCTTTTTCTTATCTTTTGCAATTGCAGCCATGAACGCAGGAAATTCCGATGATTCTATCTTTGAATCAATGTCAAAGCCGAAAGCCCTGATAAGATCAATAGAAGATTCAGCATATTCAAAGGATGTTATGCCTGTTCTAGCACCTGCTTCAAAGGCTCTGGCCATGCCCCAAGCAACGCCCTCCCCATGAGAAACAGAATATCCGCGCATCGCTTCTAGCGCATGTCCGAATGTATGTCCAAGATTAAGGCAGGAACGTATTCCTTTCTTTTCTTCAGGATCTCTTGTTATGTAATGAATTTTCACTTCAAGGGAGAGCCTTATCATCTCAGATACGGTTTCATTATCCCTTCTGAGAATTGCATCCTTATTAGACATAAGAAAATCATAAAGTCTGGTATCTGCTGAAAGGAATGCGTGCTTAACAACTTCTCCCAGCCCGCAGCGGAATTCCCTATCACTCAGAGTCTTCAGGGTTTCCGGACATATGAGAATGCTTTCAGCTGGATAGAACGTTCCAACTATATTCTTTGCTCCACCGTAATCTATACCGGTCTTGCCGCCAAGAGTAGCATCGACTGCTGAAAGAAGCGTAGTCGGAACCAGAATGCATCTAGCTCCTCTCATATACAGCGATGATGCAAATGCTGTCATGTCGAGAATCACACCGCCTCCGACTCCGACAAAGAGACTGTCACGAGCCATTCCAAGCGATAAAGCTCTGGAAAGAATCTTGTCAATCGAAGCCCAGTTCTTCTCAACCTCTCCGGGAGGAAGCACAAGGTTTCTTTCCGGAAGAGATGGAAACACATTTGCTGAATTCTCATCAAAAACAAAAAAAGAATCCTGAGGCAAAGCAGCAAAAGCTGTCATGAGTTCATCTATTGACGAAAGTGCAAATACATCTGTAATACATCCGCCTTTCAGAGGCACGGAGAAAAGCTTATCCATGCTTTGATGATAACCACCTTGCAAAAGTGAGTGAATATCTTTCTAATCTGTTTTATGAATCTCTATTTCGACAATGCGGCAACAACCCATATATCAGAGAATGCATTAAAGGAATATATAAGGACTTCAGAGGATTTCTTCGCCAATCCTTCTTCGGTGCATAAACCAGGACTCAATGCCCATAAGAAGCTTGATGAGGAGCGCGAGAAGATTGCATCTCTTCTGAAGGTGAAATCATCATCCATTGTCTTCACATCAGGAGCGACAGAATCAATTGCGTCCGTGATTTCCTCCCTGCTCTTTACAACACCGGGGAAAATAATCATATCTGCAATAGAACACGAAGCGGTATCTTCCTGGCTACCGCTACTTAAGCAGTACGGCTGGGAATGCAAGGAACTGAAAGCCAGAAACGGAATAATCAGCAGGGATGACCTAATTGCAGAACTTACACCAGATACGAAGTTCATCGGAATCATGGCTGTGAATAATGTCACAGGTGCAATCGAGCCGATAAATGAACTTGTACAATGCGTCAGGGATTACGAGAAAACGATAAACAGGAAGATATTTTTCTTTGCCGATTCCGTTCAGGCTCTCGGGAAGATTGAGTATGATCTGACATCTCTTGATATCGACGGAGCATCCTTTTCTGCACACAAGATAAACGGCCCAAGAGGAATTGGGATGCTTTACCTGAAGAATCCCTCATCATTCAGGCCACTGTCCACAGGAGGCGGTCAGGAAAGAGGAAAGAGAGGCGGAACGGAGAATCTCCCTGCAATAGCGGCATTCAGAGTCGCTATGGAAGAATGGCTTACAGATCAGAAAAAGAAGAACGAAACAGTATCGGAATACAAGCTGATGACGATAAATGCGCTGAAGGAACTTGGTCTTGAGATCCTATCGCCAGAAATTTCATCTCCATATATACTTTCATTTGCATCCACGCTTCCATCGGAGGTGTTCACGAGAATGCTCTCCGATAAAGGTGTATACGCATCTGCAGGATCCGCGTGCTCAAACAACACCAAGGGAGAAAGCGAGAAGATACTTCTGAGGATGGGAAGGAAGCCTAATGAAGCAAAGAATGCTGTAAGGCTTTCCTTTTCAAACAGCACAACGAAAGAAGATGTGGAAGCACTTATCTCGATACTCAAGGAGATTGTAAATGGGAAGTAAGCTGTATCTTATCAAAGAAGGCGAAATATCATTAAAAGGCGGAAACAGGAACCTTTTCGAAAAACAGCTGAGACATAATATCAAGAACAAGCTCAGGCCATATCATTCTGAGATTACAAAGCAGAAAGGAAGACTTTATGCGGAGATTTCGGATAAGGCTCCCGATGAAATAATAAGGAAGGCTTTGTCCACCACACCGGGAATCACGGGATTTGCTCGTGCATATATGGCTGAGAAAAGCATCGAGGGAATAAAGACTAAAGCGCTGGAAATCCTCCCTTCTTCTGACTTCAGGAACGGTGACAGTTTCCGTGTCACTGTAAAGAGAGAGGACAAGACATTCCCGATGAACTCTCATGAAGTTTCGTGCGAACTTGCTGATACGGTGTTCTCTCTTTATCCCGAGATGACGGTGAATCTCAAGAATCCTGAGCATACCCTTACCTGCGAGATAAGGGGGGATGTATATCTCTACACAGATGAAGAGAAAGGTGAAAGCGGACTGCCTTATGCAACAGCAGGCAAAGGCATGCTTCTTCTTTCGGGTGGAATAGACAGCCCTGTTGCCGGATATATGATGGCCAAGCGAGGCATGAAGCTCGATGCAATCTACTTCCATGCATATCCGTACACATCCGAGATGGCACTTGAGAAGGTTAAGAAGCTTGCTTCGATCATAGCGCCTTATCTTGGAGGACTGAGACTCTTCGTTGTTCCTTTCACAGAAGGACAGGAGTATATCCGAGACCATGGATACGAAGAGGAAGCAACTCTCATGTTCCGTGCATCGATGATGAAGACATCGGAACGCATCGCGAGGGAGAACGGAGGAAACGCAATCGTAACAGGAGAGGCTCTTTCCCAGGTTGCTTCACAGACGCTGGATGCGATGTCATTTACAGATAGCATGACTGCTCTTCTTGTCCTGCGTCCGCTTGTTGGAATGGACAAGGAAGCAATAACAGCCGTAGCCGAGAGAATCGGGACATATGAGACATCAATACTGCCATATGAGGACTGCTGTGTTGTATTCTCCCCGAAGCATCCGGTGACAAGACCTGTAAAGGAAGTCGTCACAAGGCATTTCGAAGAACTGAAGATGGAAGAGATGATAGACAAGGCTGTAAAGAACACGGTCGTCTATTCGTTCGATCCTATGGGAAATGAAATCAATGAATAAGGTTATCGGATACATGAGGAAAAAGTGGTATCTTCCGCTTTCTTTTGCAGTGATGCTGCTTTCCTTCTTCGTCAATGCTCCTACAGGTGAGATGATAGTCTCCCTGGAATGGAATGGCCTTACGATGATATTCATCATGTCGCTTTCCGTGGCAGGACTGATGAAAGAGAAAACCCTGAGTCCTCTGAAGATTGCCTCCGATGCTTTCGAGCATATGGGTGCAATTCTTCTCTGGTTTATCGCACTCGGTTTTGTTCTATCTGCATTCATCACATCAATAGCGGCATCGCTTTTTCTCATTCCGCTTGCAATAAACCTTCTTGAGAAGAAAGAGAGGAAGGAACAGATACCGGGGACCGTTGCCGCTATTGCTATAAGCGCCAATGCTGGAGGTCTCCTGCTTCCTTCTGGTAGTATTCAGAACATGCTTCTTCACAGAGCAATCGAAGCTGATTCGTCATTCATAATGACAATGCTTCCTTTTTTCCTCATCTCGATTCCCGTGCTTCTACTGATGATACCGGCTGTACTCGGGAAAAAGACTATGGAACGTGTTTATATACACGGAGAGTATGATGAAGATGAAGTCGGTACCAAAGGAATGAGAATGCTCTATGTCTGCCTGATTGCAGTTGCAGTGCTTTCATCGTTCGGACTCTTTAAATGGTTCGTCATTCTCCTTGTAACACTGATAATCCTCATCGTGTTTGACAGAAGCGTGTTCATCAGAACAGATTATTCCATTTTCCTTTCGATACTGTTCCTGACTATTGCGGGAAACAGCTTTGATGCTGGCACTGCTTCCATAATGAAAAGCACATTGCTTTCAGAGGGCATAGGCTCGGGAGCCGCAGCTGCATTTCTTCTTCCTTCTGCAGATAACGTCAGCAATCTTCTCATAGGAAGCAATATAGGAGCATTCGGAACAGTGATTTCCGCTCCCGCGCTTATCGCTCTGCACCACATGGTGAAGAGAGGAAAGAAAGATAGCCTGATATTCACGGCATATTACACAGGAGCATCTGTACTCTTCATCGCTCTTTCATCTCTGTATATTAATCTGATCTGAAACTAATGCTCGCAGTCTTCTGCGGGCATTCTGCTTTACATGCTAAAGCTATGAATTTCATCCACTAAGCCCCTTCTTGTCTAACATCATAATTTGCTATAATTTCATTGCTATGCTGAAAATCGGAATCGATGTTGGTTCTACGACGATGAAGACTGTGGCATTGAGAGAAGATAATTCCCTTGTCTACAGCGATTACCAGCGGCATCGCTCCCAGATTATTGAGAAAGGAAAGGAAATGCTTTCCAGCATGATGGAAAGCATAGGCGATGAAGAAGCTGTAATATCATTATCAGGCTCTGCCGGGATGGGACTGGCAGAGGCTGCTTCAATACCATTCGTACAGGAAGTATATGCGACACGAACTGCCGCAAAGACTTATATTCCCGATACGGATACGATTATCGAGCTCGGTGGTGAGGATGCAAAGATCCTCTTTCTGAAGAACGGGCTTGAAGTGCGTATGAATGGTACCTGTGCAGGTGGTACAGGCGCATTCATAGACCAGATGGCTACCCTCCTCGGAATCGGAATGGAGGATATGAATGAGCTCTCTGAGAAATCCACGGAGATATATACGATAGCCTCCCGCTGTGGAGTATTCGCGAAATCAGATATCCAGCCTCTTATAAACCAGGGTGCAAAGACAGAGGATATCGCGTCATCAATCCTCGTCGCAGTTGTCAATCAGACAATCGCAGGACTGGCACAGGGAAGGAAGATCGAAGGCAAGGTCGTGTACCTCGGAGGTCCTCTTACCTTCATTCCCCGTCTGAGGTATTTCTTCGATCAGGCAATAAAGACAGAAGGTATCTGCCCAGACAACTCACTGTATTTTGTCGCGATGGGTGCAGCTCTTTCTCCGGCTGGAAAGAAAATGAAAATCTCCGAGATCATAACAGCTCTCGAGAATTATAAAGGCAGATCGAATTTCGTTAAGCTTGATCCACTCTTCAGGAATGAAGAAGAGTATAACGCGTTCAGAGAACGTCATATGAAGGCTTCCGTGCCTTTCCGCGATCCTCGGACATATTCAGGACGTGCATATCTAGGAATAGACTCAGGCTCAACAACAATAAAGACCTGTCTTCTGGCGGAAAATGGAGATCTTCTCCTTTCACGCTACAGTCCGAACAACGGAAACCCTGTACAGGCCATACATTCATTCCTGTCATCGCTCTATGATGATTATCCTGACATAACAATTGCAGCTGCTGCTTCTACAGGTTATGGAGAGGATCTGATGAAATCAGCATTCTCTCTTGATTATTCGCTAGTGGAAACAGAAGCTCATTTCATGGGTGCTAAGCACTTCATGCATGATGTCGACTTCATCATCGATATCGGCGGTCAGGATATAAAATGCTTCAGGATCAGGGATGGTGTCATCGATGATATCTTCCTCAATGAGGCATGTTCATCCGGCTGCGGTTCATTCTTGCAGACTTTCGCTAATGCTCTTGGAAAGAGTGCTGAGGATTTCGCAAAGCTCGCAATCACAGCAGAATCACCTGTAGATCTCGGATCGAGATGTACAGTGTTCATGAACTCCTCGGTTAAGCAGGCTCAGAAGGACGGCGCTTCCATCAATGATATATCCGCAGGCCTTGCCATAAGCGTCGTTAAAAATGCGCTTTATAAAGTCATAAGAACCTCGAATCCAGAGGAACTTGGACACAGGATAGTTGTTCAGGGAGGAACATTCCTCAATGACGCAGTTCTCAGAGCCTTCGAGAAAGAGCTTGGGCTTGAGGTTGTAAGGCCTCAGATTGCGGGTCTTATGGGAGCATATGGTACAGCTCTTTATGCACAGCTGATGGCGAAGAGGAACAATCTCGTATCTTCCTCGATTATCAGAAAGGAAGAGCTGGATGCCCTCACCCATACTGTCAAGAACGTCAGATGCAACGGCTGTACGAACCACTGTCTGCTTACTGTAAACTCATTCGGTTCGAAGAGAAGACTTATATCAGGTAACAGATGCGAGCGTCCTGTCACAGGAAAAGCACCGGCTTCGGAAGATAGCTATAACCTCTACGCTTATAAGCAGAAGCTGCTCTCCGGCTACAGAGAAAGGCAGGAAGGCAAGAGAGGAACGCTTGGACTCCCGCTTGCGCTCGGTATTTATGAGCTACTGCCTTTCTATGTGACGTTATTCCAGGAACTCGGATTCGATACCGTTGTCTCACCTTTCGCGACAAGGGAACTTTATATACACGGACAGGCTTCGATTCCGTCAGATACGGTATGCTTCCCTGCAAAGCTGATGCATGGTGCTGTCCAGTATCTTGTGGATCAGAAAGTCGACAGGATATTCATCCCTTGCTCCAGCTACAACATCAACGAAGAAAAAGGCAACAACCACTACAACTGTCCTGTAGTCGCTTATTACGGAGAGGTAATAAAGGGTAATCAGGATCTGGAGGGAATACCTCTTACACTCGGGTATCTCTCGCTAGAGCACCCTGACCATCTTGCAAAGCGAATCTCTGAGCTTTTCGATGTGAAGAGAAGAGAAGCAAAGAAGGCAATCGACAAAGCCTTTGCTGAGCTCTATTCGTACAGGAAGAAGATAACAGAGAAAGGCATGGAGATAATCGAAATCTCCAGAAATGAGAACCGCCCGATAATAGTCCTTGCAGGAAGGCCATACCACACCGATCCTGAAGTCAATCATGGAATCGACAGGATGATAGTCCAGCTCGGCGCTTCTGTCATCTCAGAGGATTCTATCGCACCTCTGGAGAAGAAAGGAGATGTCGGGGTTCTCAATCAGTGGACATACCACGCAAGAATGTATGATGCGGCACGTTATGTATCAGAGCATAAGGATATGAATCTTGTGCAGCTCGTATCTTTCGGTTGCGGACTCGATGCTGTAACGACTGACGAGGTAAAGGCAATTCTCAGGGAAAAGGACAGGATATATACGCAGCTCAAGATTGATGAGATCACGAATCTTGGAGCTGTGAAGATCAGAATGCGGTCGCTCTTCGCGGCGCTTGAAATGGATGATAGGAAATGACGGAAAAGAAAGTATTCACCGAGGAAATGAAGAATGAGGGTTACACGATAGTAATCCCTAATATGTCACCGGTGCATTTCAACATAATGAAGAGGATATTCACCAATCACGGCTATAAAGCTCTTCTTCTGGAGAACTCCTCGCCATCTGTCATCCAGGAAGGGCTGAAGTATGTTCATAATGACATGTGCTACCCTGCCCTCCTTGTCATAGGTCAGATGATAGATGCAATTCATAGAGGCCTTGTCGATAAGGATAAATGCGCTCTCATAATCTCCCAGACTGGTGGCGGTTGTAGAGCATCAAATTATTATTTCCTGCTTATAAAGGCGCTGGAGAGAGCTGGACTAGGAAACATACCGGTAATCTCAGCAAACCTTCAGGGAATGAATTCAAATCCCGGATTCAAGATTACATTCCCGATGCTGGTACAGGCATTCACAGGCCTTATATATGGCGACCTCATAATGCTTCTTTCCAATCAGACGAGGCCATATGAGATAAACAAAGGCGATACGGATAAAGTCATCGCCAAGTGGACTGATATCCTTGGTGACTGCTACGAGAAGAACAGAGGCTATTTCTGGGGCAACATGAAGAAGAAGCTCAACCAGATCTCTGATGACTTTGCAGCAGTTCCAGTAAAGAGGATTCCGAAGGTTAAGGTCGGTGTTGTCGGTGAGATCTATATGAAGTATTCAAGACTCGGAAACAGCGATCTTCAGGGATTTCTTGAAAGCGAAGACTGCGAGGTGATGCTGCCTCCGATGCTGGGATTCATCTTCTACTGCTTCTCAAATGGCATAAAGGATGAAGAGTACTACGGAGGAAGGGGTAAATATGCATTCTTCATGGATCATTTCGGACTTCCTATGCTTCAGATAATCGAAAGATGGTCTGATGAAGCTGTAAAGCGTCATCCTGAATTCCATCCGGCAGCGACTTTCAAGGAACTCGAGGAATTCGGAGAGAGATTCATAGATCGCGGCTGCAAGATGGGAGAAGGATGGCTTCTGACTGCAGAGATGGTTGAGCTTATCGAGAAAGGTTATGACAACATAGTATGTACACAGCCTTTTGGATGTCTTCCGAATCATATATGCGGCAAGGGCATGATAAGGCCTCTCAAGGAAGCCTACCCTGATTCAAACATCGTTCCTATTGATTATGACCCGTCAGCAACGAAGGTTAATCAGGAGAACAGAATAAAGCTGATGCTTGCTGTCGCAAAAGAAAAGCTTGATATGGAAACAACAAAATAAAGCAACTGAGCAATGGGCCTCTGAAACGAGGCCCATTTTCTTGCTGATTATCACTAATAATCTTGCTAATTAACTAATTATCAGTAATAATTAGTGACATGAGAGAAAGCAAGACGATTGAATTCAAAAGAGAGTACACCGAGAACCTTAAATACGAGGTAATAGCATTCGCCAATACTGATGGAGGAACGATATATATCGGTATTGAGGATGACGGCACGGTAATCGGAATTGAAAATACAGATAAAACGATGCTTTCCATCACCAATATGATAAGGGACAGCATTCATCCCGATGTGACACTGTTTACTGATGTAAACACGGTTGATATAGAAGAAAAGACAGTAATCCGCATCGATATTCTCCGAGGGACAGAGCGCCCTTACTACATCAAAGGGAAAGGGATAAGGCCAGAGGGAATATATGTAAGACAGGGGGCATCTTCTGTCCCCGCTTCCCATGCTGCAATAGTGAAGATGATAAAGGAAACTTCTTCAGATAACTTTGAAGAAGCAATTTCCATTGAACAGACACTCTCATTCAGCAAAGCTGATGAAGCCTTCAGAAATCATTCAATCAATTTCGATGACAACAATAAACGTACGCTCGGATTGATTCGTCATGACGGCTTATACACCAATCTTGCATTACTGCTTTCAGATCAATGTCCTCATTCAATAAAGGCAGCACGCTTCCAAGGAACGGACAAAGCCATTTTCACCGACAGAGTAGAGATATCAGGCTCAGTTTTCCAGCAGATGGACGAAGCATATGAATACCTGCAGAAAAATAATAGAGTCTCTTCTGAATTCAAAGGCTTGGAAAGAGTCGATCATCTTGATTATCCGGAAGAAGCCTTGAGAGAATCCCTTATTAATGCAGTTGTTCATCGTGAATATGCAATACCAGGGCCCGTTCTGATCAGCATCTTCGATGACAGGATTGAAATCACAGCACTCGGTGGATTAACAAAGGAATTATCCCTTGATGATATCATGCTTGGGGTTTCTGTATTACGGAACAAGAAGCTTGGCGATATATTCTATCGGCTGAAACTCATCGAGGCATATGGAACCGGTATTGAAAAAATAATGAGAAGTTATGACAACTGCTCTGAAAAACCTAAAATCGATATTTCTGACAACGCATTCAAGATAACACTGCCGAATCAGAATTATCACAAAAACACAACAAATCCTAGAAAGGAAATAGACTATAGAGAGCAAACCATAATGGATCTTTTCAAGGAAAAGGAGACAATAGCAAGAAAAGATATACAGGAAGCTCTTGATGTTTCTCAGGCCACTGCGATTCTTCTGGCAAGAGATCTAGTTGAGAAGGATATCTTACTTAAAGAAAGCGGAGGAAAATATTTAAGATACAGGCTTAATGAAATAAAGAAATAAGGACATCATCCGCACAGGCTAAGATGATGCCCTTGTGTGTAAATCTAGAAGACGGGACGATGAAGCCCCTGACTTCACTCTTTCATTCTCCTGTGTACTCCCCCTAGCGCATGCTCACAGGATGGCATGCATTTCCATTCATAGAAGATCACAAGAAACAAAATCTTGTATCAATGGAAATATCTCTTTTATAAAGGGCTGGCTTTTACACCAGCCCACCGTTTCAGACGGTTATACCGCCTCTATATGCCCAGGAGTTGTCTCCTGCAGCAAATCTGCGCTTATACTCACGAACAGTGTATGTATTCAGTCCTGCAAGCTGCGCAGTCTTCTTGTATCCGTAACCCTGCTCAAAGAGTTTCAAGCATTCCTGTCTTTTCTCTGTAGGAATCCTGTGACGGAGGGACGTTGTTCTTTCTTCCATACCGTCCTCCTGGATATCCATCACCGAATTCGGCAATGGATATCAATTATCAAAATCAGTTACCTACAGTATATGTAAGCTGTGTCTGAACGGACTTTGCTGCCCCACCGCGACCGGTATATGTTGTTGTACAGATAGTTGTGAAAGTACCTGTAAGATTTGCAGGAACAACATTAGGACTCAGTGTTGAATTGACACCAGATGATGTTGCTGGAGCATTCTCTGTATCTTTATATTCAACTGTAACTGTAATTGCACTGTTTTCACCTGTTACAGCGAGAGTTTCTCCTGCTTTTACTGTCTTACTACTTGTAGCTGCAACAGAAACATTTGAAATGTAGTTTGCACCAGCAGCAACTGAGTATGGAGCAGCAAAATACTTATCACCTACTTTGACCTGTACTGTTCCGGCAGCAGTTGTTGATACTGCATCGGTCTTTGTTGCAACAGTTACTGACCCAACGCCTTCAGAGAATGAAAGACTTTCATTAGGTGTTGTTGCGTTGACAACTGTAACAGTATTTTTCGTGAGAACCTCAGTATCGTCAGACTTCACCTCATATACGCTAATCTCTACTGTATCACCAGTATAGAGTGCAGGAAGAGTTGTGACCTTATCAGCGATAACGGTTGTACCATCCTTTACTGTGTAGTAAACCTTAATTCCATCAACAGTTGCTGGATCTTTTGCCTTTACGACAGAAACTGTGACACCAGTTGAAAGGCCCTGCTCTTTATCGCCATTTGTGAAGTCAGCATCCCACTGTCCTGCAGTATGTGTTCCAATGTCATATTTATCAAGTGTTACACTATAAGTTTCATCAGCCTTTACTGCTGTGTCAGTAGCAAGCATCTTTCCATCATTCCAGAGAGAAAGAACTACTGTAATCTTTCCATCCTCTACATCAGACATGGTGAAAGTTTTTGAAACATCACCACCCGAAAGAGTAAATGTAATATCGTCCAGTGCTTCTGCCTCAGCAAATGAAGCAGCAGTCAAAGCAGAAAGTTTTGCTCCTTCAATCATCTTAACAGATTCAGCTCCGCTGACTGTTACAGATGTCACATCTGTATATACCACTTCCGCCGGAACAACAAGAATATTCTGTCCCTCTGTTCCAACAAATGAAAGGGACTTTGCAACCTGTGCAAGACCGGTTGTTGTAGTCAAATCAATAGTTCCCTTATTTCCTGCAATTGTCTTTGTGCCACCATCCGAATAAGTAACAACAATCTGGAAACCATTTTCAGCTGCTGTCTCGCCTTCAAGGTATCCCTTTACCTGCTGAACTTCTGCAGAAATGACATCATTGTAGACTGCTCCTGTATAGATAGCCTGTGGCTCACATGCAGTGAATGCAAACAGCATAAGAGCTGCAAGCACTCCTATGAAATACTTTTTCATCGTATTCCTCTCCTCCTAAGATTTTACGGCTTTGAGTCTACCCCCCCCCGGTACAGATTTGTCAAGTATTTCTTTC
>JADIMF010000037.1 GCA_017694915.1 Candidatus Ornithospirochaeta stercoravium | reverse complement strand
GAAGAGCCTTCTACAGAACTTGATCCAGAAGGGTGGTGGAATGCTCTTTGGGAAGGTGTGTATCCAACATATGATCTTTATGTGAGATCTGTTCTGATGGGGAATTCACTTAACTTCGGTGGTGGATTCTCTATCGGTGCGGAAACACCTGCTTTCAGATTTGAATACTATCTTCAGGGTGATTATTTCATGTCGCCATTAGGGACAGAAGGAACAGCAGCTGCATTGGAGATGGATTTTGAAACAGGAATATCTCTTGGATGGAAATTCCTTAAGTTCTGGAACTTCGATGTCTATATTGCCTGTGATATCGGATATTACATGCAGCTTGTACAGACTCATTACCAGCCTGATGGAATTACAATAGGTTTCAATGGAATAATGCTCAGGCCTAAGCTTATGACTGAACTTAATATCGGCAAATGGTATGGAATTTCTATTGGTGTATTTTATCAATTCCCCCTGTATCCATACTATGATAGATATCAGGGGGTTGGAATAATGGTGTCGATACTTTAGCCGTTTTTATATCCTACTGTAAACCACACAATTGCAATTGTTTCTCCATTGGATTGTAATCTGAATTGCGCTTCTGGCTCTGCTCCTACTGTTCCATAACGTTTTAACTTTGTTGTCAAACTTTTACTATTTTTATAGTCTGTGTCCATTGAAATATAACCACGTTCAATATTTACTTTTTCTGAGCCATCGTTAAAACACCATTTATTTGTGAAATTTGAAGAATTAAATGTTTCTGCAGTAAAAGCATTATTAATAAATGATAGTGAAACTGATACAGGATCTTTAAAAATTGTACCTGTTGCCGTTGATACATCTATTTTACCACCTGCTTTATCTCCATTTATCTGCATTTCAAGAACCTTAATTTCAATTGGTTTTGATGTACTATTTATACCATTAATACCATCATCAATTGAGGCTGTTATATTCACAACACCACCACCAATTGGTGTAACAAGGCCTGTATTTTCATCAACTTTTGCAATAGTTTCATTGCTGCTCTTCCACTTAATTGTTCCAGATAGGCTGTTTTCTTTTTTAGAAGTAGCAGTAGCAGATAGTGTTAACGATTTGAAATTATCAGCTATATCTTTTACACCTACCGATTCAAGTATGATTTCTCTGTGTTCCGGTTCATTAATCGATATGTCTGCAGCAGGTATATAGCTTTCAACATCTATTGTTGCAACTCTTGTAATGCCATTATTCGTTACAGTAGCTGTAATTGTGGCATCGCCTTTTGATACAGATGAGATGTTGCCTTCCTGATCAACTGATACTATTGATGGATTGGATGAAGACCAGTTAACAATAGGATTGATATCAGTTCTGCTGTATGTGAGTTTCAGTTTCTCTGGTTCAAGGCTGTAGACAACCATGTTGTCATTATAAGCATCTGTTAATGAGACAATTTCAAAATCATCTTTGCTCTCATAATAGAAATTGCAGCTACCTGAAACAGTTTTATTACTTACAGTTACAGTAAGTGTTAGTTCATTATTTGTTTTTCCGCTATTTTTGTAGATGCCTTCTGTATCACCGGTAATTGTGAGATCTTTGTCATTCGTAACGAAAACTCCATTGATTTCCCATTTATATGTAGCCCCAGAAATTTCTGCTACATTGATTGTAATAGATGGATTCTCTTCGTTTATCGATGTTCCATCAATTAAATCAAAGGAAGACGAGAAATCAATTCCCGATTCAAGTGCTGGTGCTGGATTGATGGTAATGCTTCCAACGCTTGTTGATACCTGTTCAGATTTTTCTGATTCAGCACTGCTACATGATGAATATTCATCCATAAGAGCAACGATAGAATAGCTATATGTTGTTCCTAATGAGATTTCATTGTTATCTGTATATGTTGTCTCAGGACCTTCTGTTGTGAATTCTCTATCATGACTTCCATTTGCAGTTCTTATGATCTTGTATTTATCGGCATCTGCAACTTCTGTCCAGGTAATCGTAATACCATCATCAGAAGCAGCTGATACGGAAGGTTTACCTGGTGCTGCTAGATGCACAGTTGCTTTTTTAGGCTCTGTTTTAACACCGCTATCAGAAGATGTAAGGACAATACCGTATTCTCCAGCTTTGTTGAATTTGATGCTATGGTTGGTTATCTCTACATTTTCGGCATTATTTTCTACCGAGACCGTATATTCTTTATTTGTTGCCTCTTCTGGTGTGATTAATGCTTTGAATTCTATTGTTTCACCAGAGATATAATCAAAATCATTATCAGTAGTGTCAAAGGCAATTGCCGTTACAGGAACTCTCGGGCGAGCATTTGATATCAATGCAACATCAGCAGAATATCCAATCTGTCCTTTTATCTCGAACCAAATAGAATAAACCTTGTCTTTTGAAAGACCTTCGAGGGCTGTTTCTCCATTTTCAATATAACTTGAATAGTCAACAGTTCCTTTTGCTTCTACGCTTCCTGTTTTGATATCCTTTGCCTTTATAGTTACAGTAACTGGATAGATATTTTTGCTGAATTCTGGATTAATCCATGTAATCTGAAGCGTTGAATCATTTATGGCTTTTGCTTCTGGAGAAGAAACATTCCTCAGATAATTCATTATGTTGTTATCTGAAAGAGTGAAGTTATATTTATCATTAGCATCAGGAACTGATACAAGATTAGGATATACCGTAAGATTTGTCCTGAATGTTTCAGCAATAACAACAAGTTCCCCGTCTATTTCAGAATAGATTCGGAAATAGATTTCCTCTGTTTCCTTGTTTGCATTAAGACCGCTTTCTGTATATTCAATGAATTTATTTGTAAAATCTTCAGATTCTGCCCACTTGATTTTATTTGCTAACGTTTCCTCAGTTGGGTTTCCGCATACAGCAAGATCATTTGAAGAGTTATCATCATCGTCTGCATAGAATGCAAGGAATCCGATGCTTTTCCGATCAAGTGCATCAGATATGAGGTTTCCCTTCTGGGTCAGGCTGGACCAATCAATTTTAAGGCTGATTGTTCCAGTTCCTGTTGAAAGATAAGAAAGGGTAATTACAGCAATATTGCTTGTATTTGGTTTTATTATTACTGGATTGCTACCTTCAACTACTTGGATCTTCTGTCCGTCTTCGCCCTCTTCATATAAGCTGTATCCAGCTATATATAAATCATAAGTACCAACTTTGATATCATCTATCTGTACAGAACCACTCTTTATTTCTTCAGGCTCAAATTCCCATGATTGTGTATTATCGCCTTGGATAAGACTTATTACATATTTCACTGGTTCAGGTGTCGTTGGTGCAATTGAAGCAACACTTATTCCTTTCTGATGAGCTTCTACGAGAAGGCTTGCCGTTTCGCTTATCCCATTTGATGATGGCGAACACGATGCAAAGATCAGAATGATTAACGAAATAAGGAAAAGATGCTTTAAGCAGTTTCGTTTGTTAGACATGGATTTTGTATTCCTTTTGCTATATTTATCGAACATTTAACGTCTAATTTGTAGAGTTACATTGCAGTTGTATACAGTTTGGATATAATTGTCAATCTTGGATTGCTTGTCCTAATCCTTCGGATTAATTATCTTATCTCTGCAATGGAACTGTTAGCATCGATTGTTTCATTATTCCATGACAGAGCAGGGTGGTTTCTGGGCCTTTTAGGTGCTCATATCGCTCTTGCTTTCTCAGCTATATTCATGGCTGGGATAATAGGTCTTGTGCTTGGAATCCTCATCAGTGAGAAGCAACGTTTTGCTCCTGCGGTAATGGGTGTCTGTAATGTGCTTTACACAATACCTTCGATATCTCTTCTTGGTATTCTTATTCCTTTCACAGGGATTGGTAATAAGACAGCTGTTATTGCGCTCACCATTTATGGAATCATGCCAATGGTAAGGAATACATATGCAGGGATCACTGGCGTTGATCCTGATATCATTGAAGCTGCAAAGGGTATGGGAAGCACTGAGAAGCAGATACTCTTCAGGATAAAGCTTCCGCTTGCGATGGGCGTGATTCTTGCAGGTATAAGAAACATGGTTGTCATGGTTATTGCCGTTACTGGTATTGCAAGCTTTGTTGGTGCTGGTGGATTAGGTGTTGCTATCTATAGAGGTATCACAATATATAATCCCGCAATGACTGCAGCAGGAAGCATCCTCATCGCGCTTCTTGCTCTTATCTCGGATTTCCTTCTTGGAAAGCTTGAGAAATACTTCAGAAAAAGAGGTTCTGTATGAAAAGAATAGCTATAATCCTTCTTTGTGCTCTGGTGGTTTTGTCATCATGCTCTAAGAGTGAAGATGATAATACTGTACGTATCGCGACAAAGCCGATGACAGAGCAGTATATATTAGGTGAGATGCTTGGTCTTCTTGTTGAAGATGCCGGATACACTCCTGTTATAACAAAGGGTATCGGAGGCGGTACTAGCAATATACAGCCAGCAATGGAGAAGGGTGATTTCGATCTCTATCCTGAATACACCTCATCTGGTTGGATTCTTGTGCTCGGTCATAAAGCAAAAGAACTTCCGGATGATGAGCTCTTTGTCCAGCTCGATAAGGAGTATCAGGAGAAGTATGGGATGAGATGGCTCGGTCTCTATGGCTTCAACAATACGTATACAGTTGCTGTTCGAGGAGAAATAGCGAGGGAGCATGGTCTTGAGAAGACCTCCGATCTTGCTGCTGTCGCTCCATCGCTTACTTTCGGTGGTAATCCTGATTACCTTGAAAGAGCTGATGGTTATCCAGCGCTCTGCGATACATATGGATTGGATTTCGGAGATGTCAGGGATATCGATATCGGGCTGAAGTATACAGCACTGCAGAATGGTGATATCGATGTGACAAATGCATATACAACAGATGCTCAGCTTGCCAATCCCTCCGTGGACGCTGTAACGCTTCTTGATGATAAGAATCTTCAGGTGAATTACTTCTGTTCAACAGTAGTAAGGAAAGACGCGCTTGAAAGATGTCCTGGTCTTGAGGCTGCTCTGATGAAGATGGATGGTCTTATCTCCGATTCAGAGATGGCTCATATGAATTACCTTGTCGAGGTGGAAGGTCAGGATGAGAAGGTTGTTGCCAAAGCATTCCTTGAGGAGAAGGGGATAATCTGATGGATGCCGTTGTCTTCTCGCATGTTTCCAAATCCTATGGTGACAACATCGTTCTCGATGATATCTCGCTTTCAATCGGGAAAGGCGAGTTCGTTACCATCATCGGTCGTTCTGGATGCGGAAAGACAACGCTTCTGAAAACTGTCAACGCGCTCATTGTCCCTGATAAAGGTGATGTGATAGTCGATGGCAAGAATCTCAGGGAAACTGATACCGTAATGCTCAGAAGGTCAATCGGCTATTCGATACAGAGCGTGGGGCTTTTTCCTCATATGACTGTTGCAGACAATATCTCATATGTCCCGACAATATCATCAGTTTCCGGATGGAAGAAAGGGGAGAGGGAAGATAAGGTTGCCTCTCTTCTTGAATCCGTAGGTCTGGAAGCATCGATGATGAACCGCTATCCGAGGGAATTATCGGGAGGACAGAAGCAGAGAGTCGGAATTGCCAGGGCATTGGCTTCCTCTCCTGATATTCTTCTCATGGATGAGCCTTTCGGCGCTGTTGATGAAATAACACGAGAGCAGCTGCAGGACCAGATGCTGAAAATCCATGAGGAGAAGAGAATAACCGTTCTCTTTGTCACTCATGATATCTCCGAAGCATTCAGGCTAGGTACAAAGACACTAGTCCTCGATAAAGGACACATTGAGCAGTATGACAGTCCGCATACTATTCTTGAGTCACCTGCAACAGCTTTCGTTAAAGAGCTTATAGACAAGAGCAGAAGATTCTTTCTTCGTTAAATGGCAGTCGCGAATGCTTTTTTCTTCACGAACACGATTGCATATCTGTGTACTTCCTTAAAATAGGAAAGATCCTCACCATACTCGTTTGTCTTGATCTGTGCTATCGCATTCTGGGTTGTTTCCTCGAGTTCGCTGATATCTTTTGCTATTTTGAACTCAAAAACAGCAAGTCTCATCCGTTTCATATCCATGATGAGCAGGTCTGGTCTGCCGTTTCCTGATTCCATGTTTGATTTCACAGTATATTCAGACGATGAGAACAGGCCTGCAAGGAAAGCATGATAATATGCTTCGGAATAATCATTGTAACTGATTGTCCTGAAAAGATATTCGGAAAGCAGGTCAGAGAGTTTTCCAGGATTATCCTGCCATATCGCATGAAAAAGACCGGAAAGGTTTTCCTTTGAAATGCTTTCTCTGAACCAGCTGTCAGAAGAAGCGATGAACAGCCTTTTCATCTCCTCGTTCGGAAGTGAAAGAAGAGTTTCTCCATTTTCGTTGTATAAACCATTGAGAGTGATGTAGCCTGTTTCGAACAGAAGGCTCCATAGATTATCTTCGCTGTTATATAAGTCACTGTACGTCAGATTCTCATTGATTCTTCTGGAAATTGTCTTTCCGTTTATGAGATCCGTGTATTCTGATGAAATGGCGGCATTGGTTTCATTGATAAGCTTTTTTATGATTTCATTCCCGCTTGTATTTGCCCAATAATTCTTAGGGGGTGTGTCAGGATTGGCAATGTGATCCTTGACATATGACAGCACATCCCAGGACGCATATATGTGATCATTCCCGATTCTGTAGCCATCATACCAGTTCTGTATTTCCTTTGCCTTGTTCTCAAGACCTGAGTCAGAAAGAAGTTTGCTCACTTCTTTTTCAGTAAAACCGAAGGCATCTGAATAAGATGGAGAAGTCAGTGAATATATACATAGGTTATTAAGTCCAGTGAAAATGCTTTCCTTCGAGACTCTGAGACAACCTGTCAGTATTCCTTTTATCACATTAGGATTGTCTTTCAGTACTGATGTGAACAAGGACCGCAGAAGAAGCAGCATCTGGGGGTAGTATCCATTGTTGTTCGCCTTATCGAGCGGAACATCGTATTCATCTATCAATACTATTACCTGTTTCCCAAAGTGAGAACAAAGCAGCCGTACAAGGAATTTCAGAGAACCTGCGATATCATCCTGACTTGAATCAGTTGACATCAGTTTCATGAAAAGATTCCTATCGCTTTTGGATATTTCAGTATCGAGAATGAATGAATTGGCTGTGAAAAGCTCGATGATGATTTCCCTGAATCTATATAGAGCACTTTCAAAGGTTGCACCATCAATGTCTTTCAGTGATAAGTAGATTACAGGATATTTATTCATCCATCCGTTTACTGCAGCTTCGTCTTTTTCTATATCAAGTCCGGAAAACAACTGAGCACTGTTTTTCCTGATGTCGAAGAAAGAACGCAGCATGGTCTGCAGTGTTGTTTTGCCGAATCTTCGAGGTCTTGTGAAGAGAATGAAGTCAGCATCATCGGAGATTATCCTGCTTATGATCCGTGTTTTATCGATGTAATAGAATTTTCCTTCCCTTATCCGTTCGAAATCCGCAGTACTTATCGGAAGCTTGATTCTATCCATCCTTATCATTCTCCTTCCTCTATTATACAGATTTCTCAATTAAAGGCTAACTTCTGTTTTGGAAAAAGATGATTGCATGTATTTCACTCAAGCTGAAATCTTTTCCTTTTCCGGATACTTTACATTAATGGCTATTCTAGGCATAATCCGCATAGTGTTTTTATAACATATCCTGCCAAAGTAGCTCAGTGGTAGAGCAGCTCACTCGTAATGAGCAGGTCGCGGGTTCGACTCCCATCTTTGGCTCGGAATTCCTGCAGTATTGTTGTATTGCAGGAATTTTCTTTTTGTATAATTCATAAATGTAACTTTTATCATTTTAATGTGTTTGCATTGACGATAATATATTCTGTAATATATTAAGGTCAGAATCATACGTGATGCCTAACAGGAGGTTCTCACTATGGAAGAAATCAGATCAGATGAAGCATTCGGTGATGTCGGAGTAAGTACCGGAATGGCTATACTTCAGGAGATCATCGAAAAGGCTAGGACGGAGGGCGTTCAGATCGGAGTGCCCTGGTCAAAGATGGTCTATGAGTATCTATCAGAGGCTACCACATCGGAAGATCTGGAAATCATTCTGGAGCTGGCTTCCGGCGGTTCCTATGTAGATTTGGATGCACATAGATGATTGTACTTGGAATAGAAACAAGCTGTGACGAATGCAGCGCTGCTGTTGTTCGTGATGGTCATGAGATATTGTCGAATGTTATCGCAACACAGATAGAGCTTCATAAGCCATATCAGGGAGTAGTGCCAGAACTTGCCTCGAGACTTCATACAGAGTGGATACAGCAGGTTGTCGAGGCATCTCTTGCTCAGGCGGGAATAACAAACAAGGATCTCGATGCGGTTGCTGTGACATCCCGTCCGGGACTTCTTGGATCGCTACTTGTCGGTGTGAGCTTTGCAAAATGCTATGCAACGGCTCTTGGAATTCCATTCATCGGAATCGATCATATCCGAGCTCATCTCTATGCTTCTCAGATAGAGACCCCGCTTGAGTATCCATATCTCGGTGTTCTTGTCTCCGGCGGCCATACAGTCATATGCCGCGTTGATGATTATGACAAGGTCGATGTCCTTGGTACGACGATTGATGATGCGATAGGTGAAGCATTCGATAAGGTTGCAAAATTCTATGATCTCGGATTCCCTGGCGGTGTTGTCATAGACCGTCTTTCAAAAACCGGTGATCCTACTGCATTCCTTTTCCCTGGCCCATCACTTGATGGCGATGAGCATAGATATGATATGAGCTACTCCGGACTGAAGACCGCTGTCATCAATCAGAAGGATAAATTCAGGAAGGAAGGAGCGGAGGATACGCCTGAGAATCTTGCCGCATCATTCCAGAGACAAGCTGTAGGTATTCTCATGAAGAGGGTGAAGCTTGCTCTGAAGGACACAGGCCTTAAAAGAGTCTCTGCAGGAGGCGGTGTCGCTGCGAACTCTCTTCTAAGAAGCGAACTCAAGGAGCTTGAGAAGAGCGGTTATACAGTAACATTCCCATCCCTCAAGCTCTGCACGGATAATGGTGCGATGGTTGCTGGTCTTGGATACAGATATCTTAAGGATGGAATAACCAGCGATATAAACCTCTCTGCAAGTGCAAGAGTATCGGCATTCAAGAAAAACTGAATGAATTTGGCTTTGCATTTCATTAAATAGCAATGAGATGCAAAGTTAATTGATTAAAATATACAGTTTTTTTGAAAATTGTATTGACAGTAATCCGGCATTCCTTTAGTATTGCTGAGGATTCGGAAATTGGGATGTGGTGTAACGGTAACACTGCAGATTCTGGTTCTGCCTTTGGGGGTTCGAGTCCCTCCATCCCAGGAGTAAAATGGTCCCTTCGTCTAACGGTTAGGACAGGAGATTCTCAGTCTCTAAATAGCGGTTCGATTCCGCTAGGGACTATCAAAGCACCATTCAGGAAACTGAGTGGTGTTTTCTTTTCTCACTTCGCGTTGACGTAGATATGATCCTCTGTTTTTGAAACTGAGTATTCGCCATAATCTCCGGGCTCCGTTTCTTCTTTTATCGGTTTGGAGGCACATACAGTGTTATGTGCAGTGTCGCTTCAGCAATGACATGATTGCACCACACCGGTCTTATGATCGTAACCATCAGCAGAATGAATATCAGGAAATATCTTCTCATAATCGGCCTCTTTATTTAGAAATCGCTTCTGACTATCAGTGTTTTTGAGGCCGGTAATCTTACACAATCTTTAAATTCGTCGGAAATATAATATCTGGCCAATTTTTCGTCAATATGTTTTATTTTGATACTTTTTGTAGTAACAGCGGTATGGAAGAGATAATTTCTCAAGCGGAATTTCAGTTGGAATCGAGTCATCATTCATGATTTTCTCAATCTCGTACTCACCATTGACCTTCCATCCATTGAGAAGCCCTATGGAGATAGCATTCACAGGGCAGGAGAATGAGCACCTGACGCAGAGAGTACAATTGGTGCCGAACTGAGGCTTATCGTTCACCATATTGATATTCCCCATCGGACAGATTCTGGCACATAGACCGCATGAGATACAGCTACTATTTGCTTTCATAGCCTTTCCCTGTACTCTGGCATATATCCATTCAATCCTGAGAATGACTGAGATGATATGTCTTACAGGCATCATCTTCATCTTCTCGGTTATTCCGTTCTCTATCTTCGAAACATGAAGAGGTACTATTCTCCTCATGTAAGTCACCATATGCTTAACCATCTCGTTGCTGTGGCGGAATATCATGTTGTAGGGCATTACATAGTGCTGCTCTGATAGAATTCTAAAACCATTTCTTCTGAGTATTCCACTGATAGCGAACGATGATGAATCATTGAACGGCAATCCTTCTCCGCCAGTATGGAATATGAAAAGAGGCCCCGAGGTATTTGTTCTGAGTTTCCTGCAGAACCTGCGGACAGCAGGCGGTGCGTTGAACGCGTGTACAGGGTATCCTATTCCGACAAGATTATAGTCATCTGGAGATGGAAATGACTCTGATGTCTCATCAATCTCGTAGATTTCCGTTTCTATGGACAATGCGGTTCTGTATTCTCTTGCTACAGTGAGTGTATTTCCCGTCCCTGAGAACACATAGATAATGCATTTTCCGTCCATATCTGCATTCTCTCCATTACACTTCCGCGTGTCCATAGCTTTCAGCTAAATTATTGACAGGTAAATTAATAGCTGTTACGATACCGGAGGCCAATGAGACGGTCAATCACAATTTTGGATAGGTGAAAATGATTACAGCCTCGAATATTTCGCTTTCATACGGAACACAGGTACTTTTCAAAGACGTAAACATAAAATTCACTCCGGGCAATTGCTACGGTATCATCGGAGCAAACGGAGCCGGTAAGTCTACATTCCTGAAGATTCTCTCAGGGGAGATTGAGCCGGATACAGGTGAGGTCATCATCACACCGGGTGAGAGAATGACAGTTCTCCGCCAGGATCACTTCGCATTCAATGAATATCGTGTAATTGATACTGTCATCATGGGATTCCAGAAGCTCTATGATGTCATGAAGGAGCGCGATGCAATCTATGAGAAAGCTGATTTCTCCGAAGAGGATGGAATAAGGGCTGCTGAGCTTGAGAGCGAGTTTGCAGAGCTCGGCGGATGGGAAGCTGAGGCAACTGCTGGACAGATGCTCGATGGCCTCGGGATTCCTCAGAATCTTCATGAGAAGAAGATGTCTGAGATAGAGGATAACCTTAAGGTCCGTGTTCTTCTTGCACAGGCTCTTTTCGGAAACCCTGATATCCTTCTTCTCGACGAGCCTACGAACCACCTTGATCTTGAGTCAATTCACTGGCTTGAGGATTATCTCGAGGATTTCAACAACACGGTTATCGTTGTTTCTCACGACAGACACTTCCTCAACACGGTATGTACGCACATCTGTGATATCGACTACGGCAAGATCCAGCTTTATGTCGGTAACTATGATTTCTGGTATATGTCCTCCCAGCTTGCCGCAAAGCAGCTGAAGGATGAGAAGAAGAGAAGGGAAGACAAGATTGCTGAACTCAAGGAATTCATCCAGCGCTTCTCATCTAATGTTGCGAAGGCAAAGCAGGCGACAAGCCGCAAGAAGCTTATCGACAAGCTTACCATCGATGATATAAAGCCATCTTCAAGAAGATTCCCCTATGTAGCGTTCAAGCCGAATAGGGATATCGGAAAGAATGTCCTCGAGATAAAGAATCTCTCGAAGACAATCGATGGCGAGAAGGTAATCGATAATCTCTCGCTTACGATCAATCCTGGTGATAAGGTCGCGTTCGTCGGTCCTAACCACTACGAGAAGACCGTTCTTTTCCAGATTCTCGCAGGTGAGATCGAACCAGATGAGGGCACATTCACATGGGGTGTTACAACATCGCTCTCATACTTCCCGAAGGATAACTCTGGAATGTTCAAGGAGAATGAGTCGATTGCCGATTACCTCCAGCAGTTCTCCAAGGAAGACGATGATACATATGTACGTTCATTCCTTGGCCGCATGCTCTTCACAGGTGATGAGGCGCTCAAGCCTTGCAACGTACTTTCCGGAGGAGAGAGGGTTAGAGTCGTACTTGCAAAGATGATGCTTGAAGGCGCTAACTGCCTTATCTTCGACGAGCCTACATCCCACCTCGATCTCGAGGCAATCCAGGCTCTCAATAACGGACTCATTGATTTCAAGGGTGTTGTACTCTTCAACTCTCATGACCATCAGTTCGTTGACTCAATCGCGAACCGCATAATCGAGTTCACACCGAAAGGTGTCATCGACCGCATGGTGCAGTTCGATGATTACATCAATGATGAGAGCATTAAGGAACTCAGAGCAAAGGCCTATGAGGATGTCAAAGGAGTCGTGCTTCTCTGATGCTTGTAGCTTGTGATATCGGAAATACGAATATAGTGATGGCTCTCTTTGATGGAGAGAAGTTCATTGATTCCTTCCGTGTCTATACGGACACTAAGAAGACGAGCGATGAGTATTTTGTAATCTTCAATGCGCTTTTCCGTGAGAGCGGCATAAGAAGCAGCATGGTTGATAACGCGATCATCTCATCGGTTGTTCCGAATATGACGAGATCGGTTGAGAAGAATATACAGCGGCTTTTCGGTATAAAGCCGCTTACCATCACTCATGATGTGAAGACAGGGCTTGTCCGTTCCTCGATTCCATCGGAACTTGGAACTGATATCCTTTCCAACCTTGCATATGCTCACTACAAGAAGCCTGACCAGAACGTCATGGTTGTTGATTTCGGCACAGCGCTTACGCTTTCTGCTGTGAACAGGAAAGGCGAGGTCCTTGGATGTGCTATCGCTCCTGGACTCATAACAGCTGTCAATGCGCTTTTCGGTAATACTGCACAGCTGCCGCAGGTTGAGCTGAAACTTCCACAGGTCGCGATGGGCAGAGACAGCCAGCAGTCGATAAGATCTGGAATAATGCTTGGTTTCTCAGGTCTTGTAGATTCAATCATCAGGAAAACAGAAGAGGAAACCGGCGAGAAGCTCTATGTCATCGCGACAGGCGGGCTTTCCCAGACGATTTCCCCTCTGATAAAAAGGCTTGATGAGATAGACGGTCTTCATACGCTTAAAGGCCTTGCTCTCATCTCATCTCTCAATCTTCCTCAGTAATAAAGCCGTCCTCGGCTATTGTATATTCGTTTCCTTCCTCATCATATGCTGTGATCACCGTTGTGTCAGAGCCGATGGGAAGGGAAAGCGTTACAAGAGAGTCATTTGCATTGCTTCTTGCCTCATCAGTTCTAAGGCTCTCCGGTTTCGGTCCTCCGATTGTAATCGATACACCACGCATCCTGTCCCATTCAGGGAGTGCAAAATAATCGATATCAGAAGCTTTCGTGTTTTCTTCGGCTATTGAGAGCTCGGATACTCTTCCAGCTCCCTGGTCCTGCATGAGATAGAGCTCAAAAAGCTTTCCGCTCCTCTCATCGGCAGAGAAGTCCGTTATCCTTCCCTCTGAGACGGAGCATGACAAAGCACTGATACGCTTCCCAAAAAGCATGAACGGTCTGGTTATTGTGAAATATCCTTCTGCAGAGTTCTTGTCTATCGCACGGAAGATATCGGAAGCGAAGATCGTAGGATTGAAGCGCCTTCCATTCTGGAGCTTCGAGATTGTCGTACGGAACTCCGAGCCAGGAAGGAAAGAGAATGAGATGTCAGTTCCTTCCTCATCCTGTATGCGGCATCTTGTAAGATTCTTCTTATTAAGCTCCTCGCATTCATAGAGAAGGATATCCTCATCATCGCTCTCTGAGAGATAATCATCTTCATCCAGAGCCAGAAGTTCTGTAAGTACTGAGTAGGGAAGCGATGCATCCTCCTCGTCATCAATGGCCTTTCCCCAGAGTACTGATGGAACAGGCGCTGCGGCAAAAGGAATTACAGGATCGCTGTTATCCAAAGGCTCAGAAAGCAGTCTGTATTTCTGTATCTCAGGAGCCGAATACAGTTTTCCTTCTTCAGTTTCCTCATATTCTTTATAGACAGGCAGATAGAGAAGTACCGTCGGCTTCTTTTCTATAGGGAAATCCGTTGCAGCTTCTGTTGTTTCTGTGACTTTCCCGTTCTCGATATTCTGTATATAGCTTCCATTGCCTGTTATCTCCTTTGCCTTGCGTGCAATGAGAGTGGCAAGATCAGCATTCTCTTCCTCTGTATTGATTGAAAGCACATCGCCTTCTCTCAGGCGTAGTGCACGGCGGATTATAACATCCGCATATCTTTCAAGAAGCATGTTCATAACGGATGGGATTATATCAGCGAGCATGGAAAATGGATATAGGACACTCAATAAAGTAAAAGCTGACTAAATAAATAAGGAGATCTTTG
>JADIMF010000036.1 GCA_017694915.1 Candidatus Ornithospirochaeta stercoravium | reverse complement strand
TCAGCTTGAGTGTATCAAGCAGATCCTCAGGCTTCAGACGGCTGGATGTATCGATATCAGGGACGAGCGCGCCGGATGAATCTCCATGGCCTGAGTAGTGGAAGATGATTAGATCTCCTGAGACAGTATCGAGATTCAGCAGTGTGCTGATGATATCATCCTGATTCCATTTCCTCTCGTATCCGTTCATTGTGCGTACTCCGTTTTCCTCCAGAAACAGATACTCCTCGTATATCTCTCCTGAGGCTTCTGCGAGCGTCTGCAGCTCAGAAGCAAGCGCTTTCTGGTCAGATGGCGGGTTCTTCAGATAGCCTACGTTGCTGTTCATGTAATCCAGAGCGGCAGATACGAATATGACTTTTCCCTGTTCCGTGCTGCTTTCACAGGATGTGAGGAGCAGTACCATACAAAGCATGAAAACTATTTTTCTCATATCAGCCTCCAAGTGTGAATCTCAGACCGAGTCCGACGGAGAAATCGAGTTCCTTTTCACCCCAGTATGCAGAGACAGGAAGGACGAGCGCCATGAAGCTGAACGGAAAGAATGAAATGGAAATGCCGCCTCCTGCGCTCCATGCTCCTGCAGAGGCCTTTACATACCATCTGTATCTCACACCGCCGCTGCCTTCTATGAGGAGCTTGTCAGTGATGAAATAGCCGTATCTGAGATCGAAGCCCAGAAGCATCGAATCCTGTAGCTGCATCCTGTCGTTGATTATCGCAGAGGGAGCGTAACCTATGGAGAGCGGTAATGACACGATGTGATTGTCGAATCGCAGGGCCGCGGGGTTTATCTCTGCTGAGATATATGGTGATGGCCACATAGTCTCATTCTTATCGAGCGATGCATCGAAGACTGTCCCTGAATAGGCTGCTCCGACTCCGAGCGAGGGACTCCATACTGCCTCAGCACTTATAGCCAGAGGCAGGAAGAGTACGATTAGTATCAAGAGTTTTTTCATATATCCTCCTGATATTAATACGCTTTTTGACGCGTTTTTGGTAACTTTTCACTCTGGGAGGTTCTGCATGCTTGCCTGCAGGATCATCAAAGAGACATCTTTTTTCCTTGGTTTTGTACGGCTCATGCATAGCATCGGATACCCTTGGTAATCCAGTCCGAGAAGGTATCCGGAGCCCGTGAACTCCGCGGAGACGATTTTAAGATCATTGAACACGATATGCATCGGATACATCTCAGGGTTGATAGGTTCCTCTGAAAGAACGGCATCCTCCGGTCGGAAGAAGAGGTATCCTGTAGTGTTCTCATATACAAGATGAGCAGGAATTGCGGTTCCTTCTCCTGTGAAGAACGCTGTGAAGAGATTCCCCGGATGAGTGTACAGTTCTTCTGCGCTTCCCATTGATACCGACTTGCCTTCATTCATCAGAAGAATTGAATCTGAGACAGTGAATGCTTCCTCTCTGTCATGCGTGACATAAAGCATTGTTATGCCGAGAGTGTCGTGTATCGTCCTGATTGCGCTTCTGATGCTCTTTCTCAGCGGAGGGTCGAGTGCGGAAAGAGGTTCGTCGAGAAGAAGTATCTTCGGCTCTGCGGCAAGTGCCCTTGCAAGCTGTACCCTCTGTGCCTCTCCTCCAGAGAGAGATGTGACGGAGCGCTTCTCATAGCCTTCAAGCCCGACCAGCTTGAGAAGATTCAGGGCGAATCTGTCTTTATCTGCTTTCTTCTTAGTCTTCATCCCGAATTCGATGTTCTTCAGCACGTTCATCGAAGGGAAAAGCGTGAAGTCCTGGAACACCATGCCAATATTCCGGTCCTGTATCCTTGTGTCCGTTATATCCTTACCATCGAGAATGACAGAACCGCTGTCTGGATTCTCAAGGCCTGCGATGATGGAGAGAAGCGTTGATTTCCCCGATCCTGAGGGCCCAATGATGCACAGAAAGTCTCCTTCTTCCACGCCGAAAGAAGCAGAGAGGGTGAAATCCTTGTATTTTCTGGTTAAGTTCCTTATTTCAAGATACGGCATTTCTGCCTCCTTTTTCTCCTATTGCGAATACGATCAGGGCTTCGAGGAGAAGAATCGTTCCAAGAGCTGCCGCTCCCTGATAATCATATGAACTGATTAGTCTGTATATGAGGATGGGGAGCGTCGTTATATGTCCGTCGGAGAGAGTGAGAGTTGCGTTTACTTCTCCTAGTGATAATGCGAAGGAAAATGCGAAAGCCTTTCTCATATAAGGTCTGAGAAGTGGCATTTCAACCTTTCTCAGAGTCTTTGTCATAGAGGCCCCGAGAGTGTATGCGGAAAGCGAAAGGGATGGCGCTATAGTTCTTGCACCCGGTGTCATCGTCCTTATTGAGAATGGAAGCACGATTATGAGATGAGCAAAGAACACCAGCGCATACGATACGATGGGCGATGTATGCGGAATGTATGCAGCAAGAAGGGAGAAGCCGAGGCCGAGCGTCACTGAGCCTGCAGCCATCGGGAGGGAGGCAAGGAAAGGAAGGATCACCGAATTCTTCCTTGCAGAGAGCAGAGCCATCGAAGCTGATAGCAGTACCGCGGCAAGTGATGAGAGGAATGCAATAAGAAAACTTGCTATTATGCCTTCCATCGCAGTGGATATAAGGCCGAAGCCTCTTCCTGTTATTTCCTCCCATGCCCTGAGCGTGAATGTTCCTGCCTTCGTGTAGAAAGCTCTGTAAACTATGGAAAGGATAGGGGGGATGAGGAAAAGAAGAATCAGAAGGGATGCAAGACACATCACTAGGAGATTCCTTCCTTTCGCTTTAAGAAGAACCCTGCTTTTTCTCTCGGTTTTCTTCTTTGTGCGGCCATAGCTGGAGATCAGGAGAATTGCTCCTGTGATGAAGAACGCAAGGAGGGAAAGCGCAGATGCCTCCGGAATATTTCCAGACACTCTTGCCCTTCTGTATATCTCTGTTTCAAGTGTTGAGTACTGAGGATTGCCTCCGAGTACCATTATTATCGCGAAGGATGAGAAGCAGAAGAGGAATATGAGTATGAAGGCGCTTATGATGCTTCCCCGTATCATCGGAAGCGTCACGGATATGAAAGTCCTCATCCTTCCTTTTCCGAGCGTGTATGAAGCTTTCTCTGCTGTATCAGAGGAAGCTGTCCAGGCCTCTGTAATGAGAAGGAATGCAATAGGGAAGTTGAGGTATACGTGGCTGAGGATTATCGCCTTGAATGAATAGAGCACCTCGATAACAGCATAGTTTTTACCGGTTAGATTCATCAGAAGCGAGTTGAGTATTCCATTGTTCCCGTACCAGATGACGAATCCGAGGACGACGAGTATCGTCGGAATCGTGAACGACAGTGCCGATAGCGTCAGTATCGCACTGCGTCCTGGGAAGCTGTATTTCGAGAACAGATAGGCGAAAGGGAGTGCCACGATTACCGATATGAAGGCTGACAGGAATGATTCCGTCAGCGTGAATGAAAGAAGACGGTATGTATAACCATCTTCCACAGCCTCCATCAATGCATTCCCCCCGTTGGAGAATGCATAGCTGAAGACAACTGCCATAGGCAGCAGGAAAAGCAGTGAGAGTATCAGAACTCCGGGAAGCGATCTTAGTGTGTAGTAGGCATTCTGCTCTCTCATCATCTCTCCTTATCTCGTCATTATATCAAGCCAGAGAGCCTGAAGTTCCTCAGTCTTCTCAGGCGATACCTGTCCGCTTGGAAACAGCTTATCAGGCTTCGGGGCATAACGGAAAGCATCCGGAAGCTCTGCTGCTGAAGATGCAGGGTACATTGAATTTGCCACGGCAATCTCAACCTGTCCTTCGGAGAGGATGAAATCAACGAACTTCTCAGCTTCCTCTCTCATATCGGTGCCTTTGACGATTCCGATTCCCTCTATTGTGGCTTCATGTCCTTCAGGGAACACAAGAGCCTCATAACGTGTCGTGTTCTCGTTCATCACATGATAGACAGGGCTTGTCGTGTATGAAAGCACGATAGGAGCTTCTCCTTCCGTGAAAAGGCCGTATGCTGATGACCATCCATCCGCGACAGTCAGGGCATTGTCCTTCATTGCTTCCCACCATGACACGAACTCATCTCCATCTCCGAAGATTGAGTATGACCAGAGAAGAAGTCCCAGTCCTACCGATGATGTGCGAGGATCGATGAGAATCACCTTGTTCTCATACTCTTCGGAAGCAAGATCGGAAAGCGATTTAGGTCTTCTGATTCCTGATTCACTGTCGAATACGAATGCGAAAGCACCATAGTCGAATGGAATGAGCCTGTGCTGAGGATCGAAGATGAGATTCTCTGGGATATTTCCGATCATCGGGGATTCATATGGCTCGAGAAGCTCATATGCCTCATACGCCGAATCATCGCTGACTCCCATTATGACATCGGCTTCGGTTCTGTCTCCTTCCATCTTGACTCTTGAGATCATCTCGCGTGCATCACCTGCGCTCACGAGATTGACCTTTATACCGGTCTCCTCTTCGAAGCGGGGTATGAGCGAGGCTCCTGGACCCCAGTCTCCTGCAAATGAATCATATGCATATACAGTCAGCACATTACCCTCATCCTTCACTCCATTGGAATAGAGAGGAAAGAGGGAGATGATGACGAAGAGAATGATAAGAATCTTCTTCATTGTTATCTCCTGAAATGTATTATCCGGGGGAGATGCCTTCCCTGCGCTAGCATTACCTAGATCAGGTTCGAGGGTGTTTCTCAGGCCATTCATGGCCACCCCTAGACACTCTGCATATTATCCTCAACATGAATTGAAAGCAAGGAGATGAATGGATATCATCATTGTATGCAGCCTGTCCTTACGCCCTCATCCGCATCCAAGCTCGATCATGGTCTCATTGCAGAGTATTCTCTCTCTGAGCCAGCTCTGATAGACAATGCCGCGATGGGCGTGTTCAATCTGACAGCTTCCATGATTGCAGAACCTGTGACAGTCCTTGTGGGTCCTGGAAACAACGGCTCAGATGGGATAGCGCTCGCTTCAATACTCCATGATAAAGGTTTCAACGTTTCTGTGCTGTATCTCTACGAGAAGGGAAATGCCGAGAACCTCAGGCGCAGGAAGAATCTTTCCACTGCAATACCTGTTGTGGAAAACATCCCGGAAGGCGGAACCATATACGATGCGCTTTTTGGCTTCAGTTTCCACGGAGAGGCTGATGAAAGGCTGAGGAAAATCGCAAAAGAGGCGGAGAAAGCCAGTCTTGTCATCTCTGTGGATGTTCCTTCCGGAGGAATCATGAGAAGCGATGTGACGGTTTCCCTGATGATGCAGAAGACTGTCCTTTATATGCCCTCCGCTGCTCCTGGAACGATACTGGAACATAATCCTGGTTTTCCTGAGAAAGAGCTCAGGCTTTCGCCTGATTCAGTCTATCTTCTTTCCGATTCAGACAGCTCCATGAAATCATTCAGGGAGAATGATTACAAGAACACAAGGGGCCATGTATGCATCGCAGGTGGTTCCGATAGATATACCGGAGCTCCCCGTCTTGCTGCCCGCGCTGCGTTCTTCGCTGGTGCTGGTCTTGTCACCATCGCGACGGAATCAGAGAGAATAAGGGATGAGAATCCCGCTGTGATGATAACCCCTCCTTCTTCCGATTATTCCCGTTTCTCTTCTGTTGTCGTAGGTCCCGGGTGGGATAAAGGCAATGAGAATGTCTTTGAAGATATCCTGGAATCGGGAAGGCCTGTTGTAATCGATGCAGATGGCCTGAAATTCGTTCTTCATCATTCATTTCACGGCAATGTTGTGCTGACTCCTCATGTAGGCGAGTACAGAAGGCTATGTGCAGCACTGGGAATCGATGATGCACTATCGGATCCGGATGCCCTTCCTTATAAGCTTCGCGAGATTGCATCGCACCTTGATGCTGTTATCGTGCTCAAGGCATCCAGCGTGTGGATAGCAGATGCAGATGCTGTATATATCTATCATGGCGCAAATCCCTCGCTGGGAGTCGCGGGATCTGGTGATGTGCTTTCGGGAATAATAGGGGCGCTTCTCGCGGAAGGGGAAAAACCTCTCAATGCGGCAATTGATGGAGTAATTCTTCACCAGAGGGCTGGCAGGAATGCCCATAATGCATATGGATTCTATTCAGCGGAGGAGCTTATACTGGAGGTCGGAAAAGCAAGATGAGTCTCCAGTTCTATATTCTCTCCATTACGTATCTTATCTTCTCATCGCTCCTTCTTCTTGTTGACTCATACAGAAGAGGGCTTTCATTCATGCTGAAAGCGAAATCAAAGCTGAAGGATGATGAGAAGAAGCGCAATGAGCTCTTTCTCGGCGGTATATTGATAGCTCTTGGCAAGCTTTTCTTCCCGATAGCTCCAGGTCCGATTATAATCGGGGATCTGCTTCCCGCTGCCGCTGTGCTTACTGAATCATTTTCCGTGAGGATGTTCTATAAATCGTCAGAGGCTGAGGGAACTGCTTCTCCGATCGTGCAGAACAAGAAGAAATCGAAACGGCTTGGATTCATATTCCTTTCCATTGCTGTAATCCATTTCCTTTTCCCTCGCTTCGTGATGCTATAATCCCTATATGGTAGAACGTATCACTACAGCTGGCATTGCTATAAAAGATGGTAAGGTATTTGTCGCACATAGAATCGAGGGCGGAGCGTTATCCGGGATGTGGGAATTCCCCGGAGGCAAGAACAGATACGGGGAGAGCGAAGAGGACACCCTCCGCAGAGAGTATCTTGAAGAACTTGGTATAGATATCGAAGTGGGGGAGCTTTTCACATCTTTTGATTTCACTAACAAAGACAAGCTCTATCATCTGAAAGCCTATTTCGTCAGTCATTTATCCACTTCATACAGCCTTTCGGTACATACGGAAACACGTTGGGTGACATCTCAGGAGCTGGAAAAACTCGAAATGGGCGGTTCTGATGGAAAAATACGAAGCAAACTGGTGCCTTTTCTATTGAATAGCTGACTTCAGAAGCCTACCATCAAAGCTAATATTCAGGAGGTCGCTATGGATAAGAAAGACATAAAGTGGTCTGAAATCGGATTCGGTTACATGAGTGCCGATTACCGTTTCCAGGCAGATTGGAAAGATGGCAAGTGGAACGAAGGCGCTCTCACGACAGAGGATAAGATAACCATTTCCGAATGCGCTGGAGTGATACAGTATGCACAGACATGTTTTGAAGGTCTCAAGGCATATACATGGAAAGATGGAAGCATCGTTACATTCCGCCCGGAACTTAATGCAGAGAGAATGCAGAATTCAGCACGTCGCCTCATGATGCCTGAAGTATCTACGGAGATGTTCCTCCGTGCTCTCGATGAGACAGTGAAGGCAAATGCAGCATGGGTTCCTCCATATGGTACAGGTGCCACGCTGTATGTACGTCCATGTCTTTTCGGCTCAGGTCCTGTTATCGGAGTAGCACCGGCACCTGAATATATCTTCCGCCTTTTCGTCACACCGGTCGGTCCGTATTTCAAGGGTGGTATCAAGCCGCTCAAGATCTGCGTCTCTGATTACGACAGAGCAGCTCCTCATGGAACTGGTGATATCAAGGCTGGACTCAATTATGCGATGTCTCTCTATCCGGGACAGCTTGCGCATTCAAATGGCTATGCAGAGAACATGTTCCTCGATGCGGCAACACGTACGAATGTAGAGGAGACTGGTGGCGCGAACTTCCTCTTTGTGACAAAGGATGGAAAGCTTGTAACTCCTAAGTCATCCACGATCCTTCCTTCAATCACAAGACGTTCACTTGTATATGTTGCAAAGGAATATCTTGGTCTTGAAGTTGAGGAGAGAGTGGTTCCATTTGAAGAGGTTTCCGAGTTCGCTGAAATCGGAGTCTGTGGAACTGCTGCTGTCATTTCTCCAGTAGGCGAGATCGATCACAAGAATGGAAAGATAATGGTTCCTTCTGGAATGAATGAATTCGGTCCTGTCCTCAAGAAGCTCAGAGAGACGCTTGTCGGTATCCAGATGGGAGATGTGGAAGCTCCAGAAGGCTGGATCAGAAAGATAATGTGAAACTGAGGGGAGGGCATTGCTCTCCTCTTCATCTCTGATTCTCCGATAAACGGAAATCATTCAACGCGGTGTCTTGCTAAACTTGGATTTTGGCATAGCACCGCATTTTTGTTCTTAATCGCTATCCTTTGAGATATACAGAGCCTTGAAAAGAAAACGGGCCGGATTCTCTCCAGCCCGCCATAGACGCTTTCCGGTATTACATTACCGTTCCATCAGGAATGATAGCGTTCTTGTTGATAACGATGATTCCATCATGTACTGAGTACATCTCGAAATCTCCATCCGGACGCGGGATGTTGTCGATACCGATACGGCAGTTCGAACCGATTCTCGCGTTCTGGTCGATGATGGCTCTCTTTATGATTGTAGCCTTTCCGATACCGACATTAGGAATGCCTTTCCTTGCATTCTCTGCCTTCTCTTCCTCTGTCTCATAGAAGGTTGCACCCATGCAGTATACGCCATCGAGAGAAGCACCTGCTTCGATGAATGTACGTACACCGACGATTGAGTTCACGATATATGCATTCGTGATAATCGATCCTTCGGAAGCAAGCGAGCACGAGATATTGCAGAAGTTTGCCTTTGTTGCAGGAAGGTGGCGGCGGTGTGTGTAGATCGGCATCTCCTCATCGTAGAAGTTGAATGCAGGCTTCTCTGAAGCGAGGTTGAGGTTCGTCTCATAGAATGCCTTGATTGTTCCGATATCTTCCCAGAAGTCGTCGAAGAGATATGCTGAAACCGGTCTTGTCTTGATGATTTCAGGAATGATCTCCTTACCGAAGTCAGTCTTGTCATTGTTGAGGGCCTCTTCCATTGTCTTTGCTGTGAAGATATAGATACCCATTGAAGCGAGATACTCGTTGTTCTCGTCTCTCTTCTGACCAAGCTGATCCTTGAGGCACTTCTCTGGAACCTTATATTCAGTGATGTCCATATCAGGAGCCGGCTTCTCATAGAACTTCTTGATCATTCCGGCATCGTCTGCTCCGATGATTCCAAGGCCTGTTGCCTGCTTTCTGGAAATCGGCTTTGCAGCGATTGTGAGCTCTGCGCCTGACTTGATATGCCTGTCGAGCATCTTCTCGAAATCCATGCGGTAAAGCTGGTCGCCTGAAAGAATGATGTAATACTCAGCATTCTGATCGTGGAAGTGCTTGAGGTTCTTCCTTACAGCATCTGCTGTTCCCTGATACCAGCTTTCGCTTGCATATGTCTGCTCTGCAGCGAGAATCTCTACGAATCCGCCAGAGAACTGGTCAAACTGGTATGTGTTTGCGATATGGTTATGAAGCGACGCTGAATTGAACTGCGTGAGAACATAAATCTGCCTTATGCCGCTGTTGATACAGTTCGAAATAGGGATATCTACAAGCCTGTACTTGCCAGCAAACGGTACAGCAGGTTTTGCCCTGTCCATTGTCAGCGGATAAAGTCTTGTTCCACGTCCGCCTCCGAGGACTATCGCAATTGCTTTCTTCTTTTTCATTTTTCAATCCTCCTCAGTTTATTTCCTTCTTACCAGTGTATTATAAAGCGCAATGTATTCACCTGCAGAACGATCCCATGAGAGATCCTCTGTCATGGCTCTCCGGATAGCTTTGCCAAGTCCGTCCTTGTTCTCATTATAGAATTGTATCGCACGGTTCACTCCGTCCTCGATGGCTTCCGAAGAAAGACTGTCGAAGAGGAATCCCGTACCCTTGTCCGGGTTCTCCGTTATGTCGATGATGGTATCGGCAAGGCCTCCGGTCTTATGTGCAACCGGAAGAGTGCCGTAGTGTAGCGAGTACATCTGATTCAGACCGCATGGCTCATAACGCGATGGCATGAGGAAAAAGTCTGATGCGCCTTCGACTTCATGAGCGGCTTTCGCGCTGAATATGAGATTGACGGAGATACCGCTGTGCTTTGCCTGCAGCTCAAGAAGCTTCTCCTCGTAATGCTTGTCACCTGTTCCGATTACTATGAGCTGGAAATCCTTCTTTGAAAGGAGCTCGTCGAGTACAGGATGGTTTCCTCCGAGAAGCTCTGCGTATCCCTTCTGGTCCGCGATCCTCGATATCATGGAGAAGAGAGGAATAGATGGATTGACCTCCAGCCCGTATTCCTTCTGCACACGTGCCTTAAGCGCGGCTTTTCCTTCAAGATTCCTCGATGAGTAATGCTCATCGAAGAACTTATCATGCTTTGAATCCCATTCGGATGTATCCATGCCGTTCAGGATTCCCTCGAGATCTTCCTTCCTGTCTCTCAGAAGCCAGTCCAGACCACATCCAAACTCGCCTGTCTGGATCTCATTGGCATATGTAGGGGAGACTGTTGTGATCTTATCCGATGCCTCAAGGCCGGCCTTGAGCATGTTAAGCCTTCTGGAATCTGGTGCTCCCGAGAAGAACTCCTCAGGCATCTTCAGTCCGGAAAGGACAGCGTCATAACGGGAGAAATCTCCCTGATATGCAAGATTATGAATCGTGAATACAGTCTTAGCCTTTATTCCGTTCTCCTTGAGGAAGAATGGTACAAGACCTGCTGTCCAGTCATGACAATGAACGATATCAGCATCATAGCCGGTAGCTTTCAGATAACCTGCAACAGATGCTGCGAAGAGCATGAATCTCTCACCATTGTCAGGGTAGGGGGTAAATGATGTATCTCCGTAAATGCCTTTGCGCTCCGTGAAATACGGATGGACGAGACCCACATACTCAACACCATCTACCTTCTTGGAAACTGTTGAGAGTTCTTCCGCTCCACCGAGCATTTCAACTGAGAATGATGATGATTTCCTGAAGCCTTTCCTGTCGATGAATGAATACATCGGCATGAATACACGTACATCCTCGCCCTTTTTCTTAAGTGCAGGGGATAATGAGCCTAAAACATCAGCCAGTCCCCCCGATTTTGAGAAGGGAACAGCTTCACTTGAAACCATCAGGATATTCATGTTTTCAATTATCCTTCCTTGAAAAGATAAACGCAAGGAAAAAAGAACGTATTAGCAATCAAAAATGGCTGTTCCAGACGGTTAAATCAGGAAAAAGCTCCCATCAGGGAGCCTGTATCAAAGCGATTGTATATATTCGTCTGCGCTGTGCGCAGCTATTGCGCCATCTCCGGCTGCGGTTGCGACCTGCCTGAATGGCGTTGTCCTCACATCTCCGCATGCGAAGAGTCCAGGAACCGATGTCCTCATGTTTCCGTCTGTTTTCACGAACCCGTGATCGAGTTCGGCAAATCCCTCGAGAATCTCAGAATTCGGAATGATCCCGACGAAGATGAACACCGCATCCGCTTCTATCTCGCTACCGTCGGAAAGGGTAAGGGATTTCACATTCTTTCCATCTCCGTTTATGGCTTCAACGGTCTTTCCGAGTTCGAAGCGAACATTAGGACGTTCCTTTATCCTGTCCTGGAGAACCTTCTGGCCTCTGAACTCATTTCTCCTGTGTATCAGAATGACCTCGCTGCCAAGCTTTGAAAGATAAATTGCATCCGTAAGAGCTGTGTCTCCGCCTCCGACAACCGCGATCTTCTTTCCTTTGAAGAAAGGACCATCGCATGTGGCGCAGTAGCTCACACCCTTGCCCTGATACTCTTCCTCGCCGCTGCATCCAAGATGCCTATGACGAGCTCCCGCTGCATAGATTACAGCTTTTGCTGTCACATCCTCTCCGCTTGTCTTTACGCGGAAGATGTCTCCATCCTTTTCTATGGACTTTGCTTCCCAGTATTCGATTCTCACACCGAATTCTACGGCCTGCTTCTCAAAGCTTTCCGCAAGAGCGTATCCAGATGTCTTTTCTGTTCCTGGATAGTTCTCAATCTC
>JADIMF010000035.1 GCA_017694915.1 Candidatus Ornithospirochaeta stercoravium | reverse complement strand
TGAAGCACCATGTTTCTGCTGATTTCGGTACTGAAGTCAAACGGAACATCTGAATTCTCTTCAAACCATCCGAGGAACCTGAATTCCGTGCCATTGTATGAGAGCTTTGGCTGCGGTTCTTCCAATATGCTGCCGTCTGGCGCTTCGATAGCATCTGGCAATGGACTTAATACAGCTTCCTCACCAAGAGATGATGGAAGGTCGTATGCAAATGAGACTTTCCTTGCTTCCTTCCATATGGCGTGAAGCGTAATATTGCTTCTGATTGGAGTTGTGAAATCAAAGAGTGCGGATGCTGAACCATCAATGCTCCAGCCTGCGAATGAGTATCCCTTTCTTTCTGGATTTGCAGGTTCGATGGCAGTGCTTCCTGCAGTAACAAGCTGTGGGGCCAAAGCTGTTCCGCCTTCCGTGTCGAATGTGATTCTGTATACGGTATTCCCGGTCCATCCAGCATAAAGCGTTACATCTTCTGTCACGATTGCGTTTGGATCGTATGGATGCAGCGCACTTCTGTCTGAAAACCAGCCTTTGAAGTTGTATCCGGATCTTGTCGGCACTGATGGACGATAATCCCAGATAGGGGCTTTATCTGGAACAGAGGTTGTGAATACGGCACCATCTGCCCATTCTCCTCCATTGGCATCGAATGTGATGGTGTGTCTTATCGTGAGAGCTGGATCGCAATCACAGGAAGAAATGAAAAATGCGATTATGCATATTGCCGCAAGAATCCAAAGCTTCTTTTTTCTAGTTTTCTTCATATGATCATTATAATCCTGAAATTCACCATTTGGTTGACAGTTCCAGACCTTTTCCTTATAAATTCCGAGTACGAAAACCAGAGTGGATTTTTCCTGATGCCCATCATCTTTTCGCCACTCATGAAAGAAAGAAAAGGTGGTTTTATGCAGAATTCTGATTCTTATGATGATTTTATGAGGAAGAGGAATGTTTTTCCTCTTATCCTGTCGATGTCCATTCCTATGGTCATTTCGATGCTTGTCGGATCGCTGTACAACATCGTAGACAGTTATTTTGTCGCCATGATCAGCGAGGATTCCATGACGGCTCTCTCGCTGGTGTTTCCCATGCAGAACCTTATCCACTCCGTTGCCGTCGGTTTCGGTATTGGAATCAATGCCGTGATAGCCTTTCATTCCGGAGCAGGAAACAGAGATAAAGCAGATGCCGCGGCAAGTGCAGGTATCGTTCTTTCAATCATGCATGGCATCGTCCTTACGATACTCAGCATCGCAGTCATTTCTCCTTTTCTCCGGATGTTCACATCCTCTGAGGATATCATCAGGAAAGGAGTCAGTTACTCGGTGATAGTTTTCTCCTTTGCTGTGATTGATATTGCAGGAGTAACCTTTGAGAAGATATTCCAGTCTGTGGGGAGAATGAAGGTATCGATGTCCGCAATGATGGCGGGGTGTGTTGCAAACATAATTCTCGATCCTATATTCATTTTCGGTTTGGATCCTGTTCCTGCCATGGGCATAGAGGGTGCTGCACTTGCGACGGGATTGGGACAGCTCATCGCTCTGCTGATCTATATTGTCGTGTATTTTATTGCCCCTCTGAGCGTGAAGATACGAAAGGAGATGATCAAACCTGGGATGAAGATGGCTGGGCGTCTGTATCTTATAGGTATTCCCGCTACGCTGAATCTGGCTCTTCCATCAATTCTTATCTCGTCGCTGAATGCTATTCTTGCTTCATTCTCCGAAATCTATACATTGATTCTAGGCATTTATTACAAGCTTCAAACCTTCCTTTATCTTCCGGCAAGCGGATTTGTCCAGGGAATGAGACCTGTGATCGGATACAATTATGGAGCGGGAGAGAAGGAGAGGGTAAGAAGGATCTTCCTTGTCGTTCTTCTTATGTGTGCTTTCATAATGCTTTTCGGGACAATACTATGCTTGGCTGTCCCAGAACGCCTTATAGGGCTCTTTACTGAAAATCCTCTGACGATAGGAGAGGGGGCTTCAGCGCTTCGTATAATAAGCCTTGGATTCATAGTCTCCTCCGCTTCCGTTGCCGCCTCAGGTGCTCTGGAAGGACTGGGGAAAGGCTTCCCATCCCTCCTCATTTCATTCCTGCGATATATTGCTGTGATAATCCCGATTGCATATCTCTTGTGCATTGTCTTCGGACTTGGGCCTGATGGAGTATGGCATTCCTTCTGGATAAGCGAGGTGATTACAGCGATTGCTTCACTTGTAATCTACCGGAATGCTGTGAAATCATAATTGTAAACCAGTAACAGGCTACCAGTTTACAGTATTGATTATAAATGATAATCTCCGCTTCATGGACGATGCACTGCAGATAGAGAATCTTTCTCTCAGCCTCAATGGAAACACGATACTTGATGATATCTCACTCACGCTGAAGAGAGGGGCTTTTGCAGCATTGTGCGGTCGCAATGGAGCCGGGAAGAGCCAGCTTCTTCGCTGTATCAAAGGTCTGAGAAAGCCAGAGGGCGGAAGAATACTCATTGATGGTGAAGAGTCGGATGCGAAGACTCGGATGAAGAAGATTGCCATTGTGTTCCAGAATGCGGAGATGCAGATCGTAAGTCAGAGTGTTGAGAAGGATGTGGCCTTCGGTCCTGAGAATATGGGGTTGGAAAAAGAAGAGGTCGAGCGACGGGTAGAAGCAGCCCTTTCTGCTATGGGCCTAAAGGATAAGGCAAAGCAGAGACCTCAGACACTTTCCGGTGGAGAGCTCAGGAAGTGCGCGATAGCAGGAATTCTTGCGATGGAGCCAGATGTTATTCTTCTCGACGAACCATTTGCCAATCTCGATTATCCATCGACTCTGACTGTGATACGCGCTCTCATTACCCTGCATGAGAAGGGGTATTCACTGCTCGTTGTATCGCATGAGGCGGAGAAATTCCTTGCCCATACAGATACATTATTCATCATGGACAAGGGGAGAGTCGTGGAGGCGGGAGAATCCTCTGTGCTTTTCAGCAAGCTGTCGTCATATGACATCTACATCCCTGCGAATGCCTCGTTTGAGGAGCTGTCATGGCTCAGGCGCTGATATTCCACTACAGACCTTCCGATAACTTCCTTGTGAAGATGAATCCGAACGCGAAGCTCATAGCTCTTCTTTCGTATTCAATCGTCATATCATCATCACAGCCTGCATCTGTTTTCATCCTTGCTCTTATTCCGCTGTTCATTTCATTCGCGATAAAACTTCCTGCCGCCAGATATATAAAGGAAAGTGCTTTTTTCATTGTACTTGCCGTCATAATGTTCATTTCCTCTCTTGCTTCAGAAGGAGATATTACTAAGGCAGCAGCTTCGCCAGTGGCTTTTCTTTCAATGGTTCTTGCCGCGATTCTCCTTACTGATTCAACAATGCCTGATGACCTTTCAAGATCGCTTGGCTCTGCTTTATCGCACGTGTTCGGCAAGGCGGCATATGTATTATCTGCGATAATCGAGATAACGCTTGCGATGATTCCGACCATCATAGACAGTGCGCTGGGAATGGTCGAGGCAAGAAAGGCAAGGGGAGAAGTATTCTTCAGCCATCCTATTCATTCAATCTCCCAGCTATCGGTTTCCATCCTTTCAGATATTCTAGATAAAGCGGAAATCTATATCGATGCGCTATATTCCAGAGGATACGACGCATCTAAGCGACGAAGCACTTTTTCCTATTCATTTTCCGATGCTGTAGTGATAATCCTCAGCATTCTTCTTCTCATACTGAAAATTTTCTATAAATTTTATGATAATCCCTCTTTTTGATTGTCTTTTTTTCTGTGTTTCATCATGAATGTAAGACTAAACAGCATCATAAGTTGTTTAAAATAATCAAAAATACTTACAAAAAATAAAGTTATGCTCGTATAATAATAAAAAACTTGACATCCTGACAGGGTGGAATAGTATAGATATCAGCTTGGCGTGCTCGAACACGCAAGAAGTGAGGTAGTTATGGCAGGAAATATACCAGACGTAAAACTCGGAATGATCGCAGTAAGCAGGGACTGCTTTGTCATCTCCATCTCGGAGAACAGAAGGAAGGCTGTAGGCGAAGAGTGCCATAAGCTTGGCATCGATATCTTCGAGGCTCCTACGGTAGTTGAGAATGAAAACGATGCGATGAAGGCTCTTGATGAGGTTAACAAGGAAGGCTGCAACGCTCTTGTTGTATTCCTTGGCAATTTCGGACCTGAGACACCGGAAACGATAATCGCAAAGTATTTTGATGGTCCTGTCATGTATGTTGCGGCAGCGGAGGAGAGGGGAGATAATCTTCTCAACGGCAGAGGCGATGCATACTGCGGAATGCTTAACTGCTCATACAACCTCGGACTGAGGAAGATCAGTGCATATATTCCTGAGTACCCGGTAGGGGACGCGGCAACATGCGCTAGGATGATCAGCGAGTTCGTGCCTGTTGCAAGAGCTCTTGTTGGTATCAGGAATCTCAAGATAATCACATTCGGACCACGTCCTCAGGACTTCTTCGCGTGCAATGCACCTATCAAGGCTCTTTATGATATCGGTGTTGAGATCGAAGAGAACAGTGAGCTCGATCTTCTTGTATCATACCGTGAGCATGAGGGCGATAAGAGAATTGCGGATGTTGTCGAGGATATGAAGAAGGAGCTCGGTACAGGAGATACATATCCGGAGCTTCTTCCTCGCATGGCTCAGTTCGAGCTTACTCTTCTTGACTGGGCAGAGAACCACAAGGGCGCAAGAAAGTATGTAGTATTTGCTGATAAATGCTGGCCTGCATTCCCGAAGGAATTCGGATTCGAGCCTTGCTACGTCAATTCGCGTCTTGCATCCCGTGGCATACCTGTAGCTTGCGAAGTCGATATCTACGGAGCGCTTTCAGAGTTCATCGGAACATGTGTGACAGGTGCTTCTGTAACCCTTCTTGATATCAACAACACAGTTCCTCGTGATATGTATGAATCAGAGATCAAGGGCAAGTATGATTACACCCTCGAGGATACATTCATGGGCTTCCATTGCGGAAACACTCCGTTCTGCCGCCTCTCATCAGGCGCGATCAAGTATCAGATGATCCAGAACAGAATCCTTGAGAATGGACAGACTCCGGATTTCACCAGAGGAACGCTTGAAGGTGACATCGCACCGGGAGAAATCACATTCTTCCGGCTGCAGTCGACAGCCGATACTACGCTCAGAGCTTATATCTGCCAGGGAGAAGTTCTTCCTGTCGCGACAAGAAGCTTTGGTGGAATCGGTGTGTTCGCGATCCCGGAGATGGGCAGGTTCTACCGCCATGTCCTGATTGAGAAGAGATATCCGCACCACGGCGCTGTCGCTTTCGGACATGCTGGAAGAGCTCTTCATGCAGTATTCACGTATCTTGGCGTAAAGGATATCGCATTCAATCAGCCGAAAGGCATGCTTTACAGCACAGAGTGCCCATTCTGAGGAAAATATGATCACAGCTGGTATTGATGCAGGTACACAGAGCATAAAGGTTATCGTTTATGACAGCTTGAGGAAGGAGATAATCGCCTCCTCCTCATCACCTCTGGATCTTATAACAGGTGACGGGGGAGTCAGAGAACAGAAGGCTTCATGGTGGATAGATGCCCTGAGAAGCTGCTTTCAGAATATCCCTGAGGATATACGGAGAAGCATCGAATGCCTTTCCGTATCCGGACAGCAGCACGGTTCCGTTCCTCTTTCGGAGAATGGAGAAGTCCTTTATAACGTGAAGCTCTGGTGCGATACATCAACTAGCGCTGAGTGCGAGGAAATAGAGGAGAAGCTGGGAGGCAGGAAAGCTCTGTCTGAAAGGATTGGCAATCCTATCCTCCCTGGCTACACAGCAAGCAAGATTCTCTGGCTGAAGAAGAACCATCCGGATATATATGCGAAGATGGCATATGTCCTTCTCCCTCATGATTACATCAACTGGTATCTTTCCGGAGAGGTTGTGATGGAAACAGGCGATGCATCCGGAACAGGGCTTCTGAATATATTCGACAGGACATGGGATAAAGCCATATGCGATGCCATTTCTCCGGATCTCTATTCAAAGCTTCCGAAGCTTCTTCAGAAGCCTGGAATCATAGGACATCTGACAGTGAAAGCGGCAGAAGAGCTCGGACTTCCTGAAAGTACAGCTGTTGCCTCAGGTGGTGGCGATAATATGATGAGCGCTATAGGAACAGGTGCTGTTTCTGATGGCCTTGTTACCATGAGCCTCGGTACATCCGGAACGCTTTTCGCTTCTGCTTCACATCCTTTCCATGACAAGGAAAACAGGCTTGCATCATTCTGTTCATCCCATGATACATGGCTTCCTCTTCTGTGCACGATGAACTGCACGGTTGCATCTGAGACGATGAGGGCGATGATGGAGCAGGGTGTAAAGGAATTCGATGAAGCTGCGGAATCTGCACCTGTCGGTTCCGAAGGTCTGATGCTCCTTCCGTTCTTCAACGGGGAACGTGTTCCTGATCTTCCTGAAGGTAAAGGTGTTCTTTTCGGAATGACTCCGGATAACGTGACTAAGGCTAACATCGCCAGGGCAACGCTGGAAGGTGTTACGTTTGAGTTCCTTCTCGGCCTTGAGGCATTCAGGGAAAACGGGATTGCAGTCAATTCCATAACCCTTACCGGCGGTGGATCCAAAAGCAGATTCTGGAGACAGCTTGTCGCTGATATGACAGGGTGTCCTGTACGTGTTCCTGTCTCTTCCGAGGCTGCCGCGCTTGGAGCTGCTCTTCAGGGCTTGTGGCTTATGGAAGGCGGAAATATTTCCTCGATAATAACAGAGCATATTGGTTTCGATGATTCAAAAGCCGCTGTGCCAGATAAGGAAAGACATGAGCTTTACATGGAGCTCTATGGCAGATGGCAGCGTCTTGTGGATGCTTCGCTTCAGATGTATTCAGTTTGAATCCATTTTATCCCTTCAGGGAATGTATATGAATTAATTTGCTGGGCAGAACGCCCGGGTTAGGAGGTTGAAATGAAGAAAGCACTTCTTGTTATGCTTTCAGTCCTTCTTGCTGTTTCTGCAGTATTCGCAGGCGGTGCAAAGGAAGGTTCGTCTGATGGTTCTCTTCGCTTCATGTGGTGGGGTGGAGATGCTCGTAATGCAGCAACTGTCGATGTCATCAACAAGTACATGGAAGAGAATCCTGAGATTTCCATTGCAGCTGAGATCAACAGTGATTCAGGTTATGTTGACAAGGTAGCTGTCATGCTTGCTAGCGGTACCGCTCCTGACATCATGCAGCAGAATGTAGACGCTGTTCCTGATTTCGTATCACGCGGTGATTTCTTCGTAGATTTCAATCAGTATCCTGAGCTTTTCGATACATCCGCATTTGATGCCAACTTCCTCAAGAACTTCGGAACATTCGATGGAAAGCTTCTTGCTATTCCTACAGGAATCTCCGGTCTTGCAATGATTGCAAACAATGAAGCTGCTGAAGCATGCGGTATCGACCTTACAAAGCAGATTACATGGGACAGCATGCTTGCAGATGGCGCAAAGCTTCATCAGGAGCATCCTGATTACTACTACATCAACGTTGATACCAAGATCCTCACCGAGTATGTTCTCCGCCCGTATCTCAGGCAGATGACAGGAAATAAGTTCCTTGTTGACGAGACAAAGGAGCTTGGATTCACACGTGATCAGCTTGTCGAGGCTCTCTCATATATCGATCAGTGCTACAAGCAGGGTGTATTCCAGCCAGCACAGGAGAGCGCTACCTTCAAGCAGCAGACACAGAACAACCCTCTCTGGATCAACGGCAAGTTCGTATTCGGATGGGCAGCATCATCAAATGCAAATCTTCTCATGGAAGCAATTCCTGGCGGTTCATTCACTGCAGTGAAGATGCCTCTTGCAGAGGATAGGGTAAATGATGGCTACTTCGTCGATACGCCGCAGTACATGACTGTATATTCAAAGTCCAAGAACGTGGAAGAGGCTATCAAGTTCCTCAACTACTTCTATAACAATCCTGAAGCACAGTCCATTCTCAAGGACGTAAGATCCGTTCCTCCTACATCTACAGCAAGACAGATCTGTGCAGATAACGGAATTCTCGATCCTGTTATCATGCAGGCTGTTGATTACGCACAGGGTATGAACGGAACAAGCGACAAGGGCTTCTCCACAGCTCCAGAGGTTATCCAGATCCAGGAAGATGCTATCGAGAGCGTAGCATATGGAACTGCAACTCCTGAGCAGGCTGCTGACAGGGCAATCACGCTTCTTGAGGATTACCTTTCAAGACAGTGAGATCTGAACGTATGATCATGGCGGGGTTTTCCGCCATGATTCCTTTCCTATTCAAGGAGGCATGATAGATAATGGCTTCTACCAAAGCTTTGAAAAAAGGTGGGTGGCACAAGAGAAACAGAACCGGATTGTATTATGTCAGTATCTGGCTTATCGGTTTTGCGCTTTTCCAGCTCTATCCATTTCTTACATCGCTGTATTACTCATTCACTGATTATAGTATTTTCAATTCACCTAAGTTCATAGGTTTCAGCAACTATGTACGTCTTTTCACCATAGATCCGGATTTCATGAATTCCATGAAGGTCACGCTGCAGTACACCTTCATCACAGTTCCGGGCAAGGTCATTCTTGCGCTTCTTATTGCGCTCCTGCTTAATAAGAAACTCAAGGGTGTCAACTATGTGAGAACGATATATTACATACCATCGCTTCTTTCCGGTTCCGTTGCCGTGTCGATTCTCTGGAAGGTCCTATTCATGGATGACGGCTTTATCAACAGCCTTCTTTCAGCAATACATATTCCGGCAGTGCCATGGCTTGGTTCGACTCATACTGCGCTTCTTACGATCTGTCTTCTGGAAATCTGGCAGTTCGGATCATCGATGGTCCTGTTCCTGTCTGCACTGAAGCAGGTTCCTGTATCTCTTTATGAGGCGGCGCTTATCGATGGCGCAAAGAAGGGTACGGTATTCTTCAAGATAACATTCCCTATGATTTCATCTGTTGCATTCTTCAACATAATAATGCAGCTTATACAGGCTCTCCAGAACTTCACATCAGCATTCGTTGTCACGAACGGAGGTCCTTCAAAGGCTACATATGTTCTCGGTATGAAGCTCTATACAGATGCTTTCAGGAACTTCAACATGGGTTATGCCTGTGCCACTTCATGGATCATGTTCGCAATGATGCTCGTGATGACGCTTGTACTGTTCGCCACTTCAAAGAAGTGGGTCTATTACGACAATTGATAGGAGAGGGGTATGGTAACAACTCATAAAGGTATTAAATCCACGATAATGTACATCATCCTTGTGATAGTGGGTGTTGTGATGCTCTTTCCTGTCTTCTGGATGCTTCTGGCATGCTTCAAGACTAATAATGAGATATTCGGAAGCCTGAAGCTTCTTCCTTCCTCTTGGAGCTTTGAGGCCTTCGCAAAAGGATGGGAGACTACAGGTACATTCACATATGCCAGGTATTTCAGCAATACATTCCTGCTTGTCATACCTACAGTATTGTTCACGATAGTCTCATGCTCTCTCGTCGCATATGGTTTTGCCAGATTTGATTTCAAGGGAAAGAATGTTCTTTTCATGATTCTCATCGCAACCCTGATGCTTCCGAACTCTGTTATAATCATCCCGCGCTATGCTCTTTTCAATAAACTGCACTGGCTCGATTCATACATGACGTTCTGGATGCCAGCTCTCTTTGCCTGCTATCCGTTCTTCGTGTTCATGATGGTTCAGTTCCTGAGAGGTATTCCTAGAGATCTTGATGAATCTGCGTATATGGATGGCTGCTCATCAATGAGGTGCTTTGTTCAGATTCTGCTTCCACTGCTGAAGCCGGCTCTTTTCTCTGCATCCCTTTTCCAGTTCCTCTGGACATGGAATGACTTCTTCAACACGAACATCTACATCAACTCCAACTCGAAGTTCCCTCTCTCGCTTGCTCTCAGAATGAGTATCGATACGACATCTTCGATTCAGTGGAATCAGGTGATGGCAATGGGCCTTGTGTCCATTCTTCCGCTCATCATACTCTTCTTCGCTGGTCAGAGATACTTCGTTGAGGGTATTGCCACAACTGGTATGAAGAACTGACAGATATTCACTGTATATTGGAGAACCTCCACTAAAGGAGGTTCTCTTTTATTCTCACGATGTTCTCTGTAATAAGGTTTTCAGGAAGCCTTCCATCTATGAGATAATCCTGCATTCGCCTGATGCTTTCATACCCCTGCCTATAAGGTTCCTGGCATACTGTCCACTGTATGCGTCCGCTTCTTATAAGATTTCTTGTAGTCTCGACATCGTCTGATGTGAAGATGAGCATATCACGTCCATCTGTACCAGCTACAGCTCCAACGATACCTGCTGTGGATATGAAGAGAGTATCGATTTCCGGATGCCTTGATAATTCCTGCTGAACAACGAGTTTTGCGCGTGAATCATCATCTCCTGTCTCGCATTCCATGACAGGACCAGTGATGACAGATCTTCTTTCCAAGGTTTCCCTGAATCCTTTTATTATCTCATCATGGCCTTTCATCCAGCTTGAGCCTTTGAGTATCAGGATGCCTTTTCTTTCTCCACCCGTAATCGCAAGAAGTCCGGCATGAAGTGTACCTTTTCCGTAATAATCAGGACCGACATAGCACAGTCTCGATTCAGATGAGATGTCGGAATTGACAGCAGAGAAGGGTAGCTTTGTCCCCTCAAGTGCTTTGATTACTTCCTCAGAATCTATTGTTGCAGCGACGATTGCATCTGCGCCGTCTTCCTTCAGCTTGTGTATCGCTTCGATGTGAAGTTTCTGCTCGAAGCCTTTTATCTCGATAATCTCAATTGAGAACCCGAATTCCTCATATTCCTCATCAGCATCATTCATGCCTCGGATAACATCAGCAAAGAAGGGGTTTCCCTCAGAAGGAAGTATGACACCTATCTTGTGAGGCTGCTTTCTGGCTGCAAGCATCTTCCCGGCTCTGTTCGGCTGGTATCCAAGCTGTTTTGCCTTCGCAAGTACCAGTTCCTTTACCTCCGGTGCAACTCGTCCTCTGTTATGGAGGACCCTATCAACCGTCCCCCTCGAAACCCCTGTGCTTTCTGCAAGATCTTTTATGGTGACCATGTATTTATTTTAGATGATTATCATGGGTTTTTCACTAAAAAATAGAGTAAGTATCATCTATTACAGTAATGTTTTACGTGTCAGGTGTAGAGATTATCTGGAAAGCTTGTATCTTCCTTTTCCCGTCTTCATGATTTTCCCCTCATCAGCAAGTTTTCTGAGTACACGCTGAAGCTGTCTTCTGCTGCATCGCAGGGCATAGATGGCTTCACTGATTCTGTAGAGCTCATGTTCAGGGGAGAGATTCTCCATGTAATTGAGAACTCGTTCCTCTATGTTTCCGGACATCGCGTCTATGGTTATGATTTTTCTGAATTTGCCGGCAAATGATGCGAGGATTGTCTGCAGGAATGTGACATCATTCATGAGTATCTTCCTGTATGCTTTTATATCTATCGCTAAGCACACTACGGGTTTTGAGGCTTCTACAAAAAGGACAGGTTCGTCTGAGCCTGTGAATTCCACATCTCCTATGATATCTCCTTTCCGTATCTCACTTATCGGGAAAGAAGTTCCATCGTTTCTTATGCCATAGATCACAGCTTTGCCTTCGACAGGGAAGAGTATGTAATCAAGAGGTTCGACTGGAGATGCGAGCAACTCTCCTTTTTCATATCTGAATACCTTGAAGATTATTCCTTCAGTGCTGAGTTTTTCCTTTATGCCGCTTTTCCTGATGTACAGTTCAATCTGGTCAGGTTCATTCAGTTCTTTCATTATCCAGATTGTGCCATATGACACAGAAAAAAGATAATGGTTTCGGTTATCTCATATCTATGGAAAAGGCAAATGTTTTCGAAAGCCGGGATATTCCCCGTTCATATCTTACGCTGGCGATTCCTGTTGTTCTCAGCATGGTTGTGACTCTTATTTACAATCTTGCTGATACATTTTTCGTCGCAATAACAAATTCGACAGCACTCGTTGCAGGCGTATCTCTTGGTGCCCCTGTATTCACGGCTCTTATGGCCATCGGGAACATATTCGGGCAGGGTGGAAGCGTTCTTATCTCGCGGCTTATCGGGCAGAATGATACTGACAATGCAGAAAGAACAAGTTCCTTCTGTTTTTATATCACGTTCTTTCTTGGAATCATAATCGCATTTCTAATGTTGCTTTTCAGGATTCCTATTCTCGGTATTCTCGGTGCGGACAGTGAGACATTCAAGTATGCATCTGATTATTACATACCGCTTGCAATCTGAGCCCCGTTCATAATGCTTTCCTTCATACATTCGAATCTGCTTCGTTCGGAAGGTTTATCAAAGGAATCAATGATAGGAACTGCAGGGGGTGCAATTGTCAATATAATCCTCGACCCGATTATGATATCAGGACTTGGATGGGGTGCGTCTGGAGCTGCGATAGCAACTGTTATCGGCTACATTTTCTCTGATGCCGTATTTCTTGTGATGGTAAAGAGAAAAAGCAGGATTCTTGGCCTTTCGCTGTTTGTAGTGGGTAAGAATATATGTCTCTAACAAGGATGGCATAATCATTGACAAAACCTTCACTCAAGTATTTATTTGTCTGCAAATAGATTGAATCATGGTCATGAACGGCCATAGATCTGTTGCTCTGTAATAGGCTCTGTAAATCTACCCACCACGAATAGCGAATAACCGGATTCTTTCCGTCTCTATAAGGAAACTGAAGCTTTCTTCTTCATTCATAAGGCAGATTGTGGGAATCGGTATCCCCGCGGCTATAGCGAACATGATGCAGAGCTTCACAGCGGTCATGACGAATCAGTATCTGCTTCCATATGGCAATGATAAGATTGCCGCAATGGGTATTGTTCTCAAAGTCAGCATGATTGCTCTCCTCATACTCACAGGTCTTGCGTTCGGAGGACAGCCTCTCTATGGATATTATTTCGGGCGAGGGGATAAGAAAAGACTCTCAGAACTATTCAGATTCACGCTTGTATTCATCCTCTCGGTAGCAGTAGTGCTTACTGTGCTCATCATAGTATTATCGCCATTCCTTATGGGTATATTCATGGATGCTGAGAACATAATAAAAGATGGTACATTCATGCTTCGTGCACAGGTTATTACAATGCCTCTTGTTGCTCTTGTTCTGCTTTTCACGATAATCTTCCAGTCCGCAGGAAAAGTAGCAGGTTCATTCGTCCTCTCGATAAGCAGACAGGGTGTCATCTTCTTAATCGTACTTGTAATAGGTAATATCTTTGCAGGGTATATCGGAGTTATGGCTACACAGGCTGTTTCTGATATCATCACATCGCTTATTGCCATAATTCTTTTCAGAGTACAGCTATCAGGAACCTTCAGATGGAAATCCAGATAATGAGTCATACTGGTTAGCATTCTTCCTCTTGTGATAGTATTTATGCGGAGGCTCTGAGGCTGCAATGAATATGGATTACCGATCTGTTATACTATTCCTTGCATTTATCATGCTTTTCATCGCTCTGGTAATGCTCGTACCGCTCCTCATAGCCGTTTCATCAGATGAATATGACTCCATTATGGGGTTTCTTAAGACGATAATCCTGATGCTCGCCGTCTCTCTGATAGCTATCGCTTTCACATGGAAAAGAAAGGAACTGAACATAGGAACGAAGGAAGCAACTCTCATTGTTTCTCTTACATGGATCATAATGACTGCATTCGGAGCACTTCCGATGTATTTCTCCGGTGCTATACCTTCATATACTGAATGCTTCTTTGAGATAATGTCCGG
>JADIMF010000034.1 GCA_017694915.1 Candidatus Ornithospirochaeta stercoravium | reverse complement strand
CCCCTCCTGTCGCTTCTTTATTCAGAACATTCAGAGAATGAGGTAGTCTCCGATTCATATTCCTCTATAGCCGATGGCTTTTTGTTCAGCAGCAATGCAATAAGCTTTGACAGCCTTAATCAGGAGAAAGCGGAGCTTGTACTTGGAATACTCAATGAGCTTTCCTTTGACATAAAGAGAATCATCACGAGAAACGATAAGGTTTATCTGTCGTATTCAGAAGATGGATTCACAGTTCCGTTATCAGAGGAGAGCTGTGGAATAAAAGAGCTGTTGCGAATCCTTCCATCGGTTGTCACGGCTCTTTCGGAAGGTAAGGTTCTCGTGTTGCCGGCATTCCTTTCATCCCTCCATCCGCTTATCCAGGAATATGTCCTGCATCTTTTCAGCAGCAGGAAATCGAATGGAGAGAATGCACAGCTTGTATTCACCTCATCATCCTTCCAGATAATGGATGTGAGAAATCTCAGAAGAGATGAGATATATCTTGCGGAGAAGAGAGAAGATGGCTCAAGGCTTTATTCCATCTCATCGATAAAGAACGATGACGGTACTTCCGTGAGAAAGGATGCACGTTTACAGAAGCGCTACTGGGAAGGCGATTTCGGTGCGCTTCCTGAAATCAGAAAGCTCATCTCATGGAACAGAAAGACGGAGAAGAAGAGCCGGGATGATAAGAAATTCTTTCATATAAACAACAGACGATACCTTGGAAACAAGTTCAGGATAACTGGATTCATAAGGGAGATTGCAGACAAGCATTGTCCTGACGCTTCTGTTTTCGCTGATATCTTCTCTGGTACCGGTTCCGTCTCATATGCCTTCCGCGACAAGAAGCTCATTCTCAATGACTTCCTGTATTCGAATTACCTGACGAATCTTGCATGGTTCTCTTCTGAGCATTTTGAGGCGGACAAGGTCTCTGCGCTTATCGATAAATACAATGCAGCGGAGTGCAATGAGGAGAATTACTTTTCCGAGAATTTCTCGAACACGTATTTCTCTGAAAGCAACTGCAGGAAGATCGGGTGGATAAGAGAGGATATCGAGAGTCTCTACAGGAAAGGGGAGATAAACATGAGGGAGAAGGCCATTCTCGTTACCTCCCTCATGTACGCGATGGACAGAATCGCGGCAACCTGCGGTCACTATGATGCCTGGAGGGAAAGGGCAGATCTCTCAGAGCCGCTATGCCTCCGCATGCTCGATGCAGATAACAGCAATAATGATAATGAGATATATACAGAGGACACGAATGAGCTTGTTAAGCATATTGAAGCTGATATCGTATATATCGATCCTCCATATAATTCACGTCAGTATTCGGATTCCTATCATCTTCTTGAGAATGTCGCCAGATGGGAAAAGCCTGAGGTTGCAGGCAAGGCGAGGAAGATGGACAGGAAGAACATAAAGAGCCTTTACTCGACGAATAAAGCCGCTTCAGCGATGCGCGATCTGATCGGAAACATCAAGGCACGGTATATCCTTCTTTCATACAACAACATGGAAGATAAGGGGGATGGCAGATCGAATGCCAAGATTTCCGATGAGGAGATTCTTGAAATGCTTGCAGAGAAAGGTGACGTGTCCGTATTCTCTGTTCCGCACAAGGCTTTCACAGCGGGGAAGAGCCACATTGAGGGTAATGAGGAGAGGGTTTTCCTCTGCAGAGTCAGAGACAGAAAGAAGAAAAGCACCTCTGACGATTACATCGCATCTCCTCTGAACTATGTCGGAGGAAAGGGCAGGATCATACATGAACTTCTGGACGCGTTCCCGAAGGAGATGGATACATTCGTGGATCTCTTTTCCGGGGGATGCACTGTAGGTGTGAATGTACCAGCCAGGAAGGTCATCTTCAATGATTCCGATTCTCGTCTTGTATCGCTTCTTCGGGAGATGCGTTCTTCCGACAAGGAGAGGTTCATCTCCGATGTCTTTGCTGTCATAGGAAAATACGGGCTTTCACGCAGTGATATCCACGGGTATGAATATTATGGTGCAGACTCATCCAGAGGTCTTGGAGATGTGAACAGGGAGGGCTATCTACGTCTTCGTGATGATTTCAACACCGAGGCTCTTGATGGACATATGAAGGCTGTGATGCTCTACGTACTTGTAGTGTATGCATTCAACAACCAGATAAGATTCAATGATGACGGTTATTTCAATCTTCCTGTAGGAAAGCGTGATTTCAACCTGAGGATGCAGGAGAAGCTTTCAGTGTTCATCGACAGGATAAAGACGATGGATTCTGTTTTTCTCGATTCAGATTTCCGTACAGTCGAGATTCCTGATGGTTCGTTTGTCTATGCAGATCCTCCATATCTCATCACAACAGCGACGTACAATGAAAAGCACGGGTGGACGGAGAATGATGAGACATCGCTTCATGAGATTCTGGAGAATCTTACGGAAAGAGGCATAAAGTTCGCGCTTTCGAATACTCTCAAGAGCAGAGGAAAGGAGAACACATTCCTCCTTTCCTGGATAGAACGTCATCCAGAGTACAGGATCCTTCATATCGACAGGAGCTATTCAAACTCGAACTATCATATAAAGGATAAGGATGCCGAGACTGACGAGGTTCTTATACTGAACTATTAAATCAGCTTCGATTTCTTCCAGTGACCGCTTCTGTAGAAGAGGCATGAGATGAGTGTTCCGACAGCCCATCCGATCGGCCATGAGAGCCATATGCCTATTGCTCCGTTCAGGAGTGCTGAGAGGATGAAGGCAAGCGCCACGCGGAGGATGAGATCTGAGAATGTGGAGATCATGAACGGAATCATATCTCCAGATCCTCTTATGACGGCATCCGTTATTATCTTCACTCCGATCATCACATAGAAAGGAGCAACAATTCTGAGGAATCTCATACCTTCATTCAGTGCTGCCTCAGCATCGCTGTTCATGAAGAGCAGGAGGATATAACGGCCAAGGAACACGAAGAGAAGGAAAGCTATGATGGAGAAGACAGAGGAGAGAAGGAGTCCCTCTCTTCTTCCTTTTATCACTCTTTCAAGTTTGCCTGCACCGAAGTTCTGTGCGGCGAATCCAGAGATTCCGTTTCCTATCGTCGTTATCGAAGTGATGACCATGTTGTTGAGCTTAATCGAAGCGGCATAACCTGCCATGACAGCTGTTCCGAAGCTGTTGATGACGCTCTGTATGAGTATGTTTCCCACAGATACGAATGATTGCTGGAGAATCGATGGCACAGCAACTTTTGTGATCTGCATGAGAATAGTCCATGAGAATAGGGGAGCTTTTTCCTTCTCTTCCCCGATTTTTCTCAACCTGATGATGAGGGCACCGACTGCGAGGATGCTGCTTACTCCCTGACAGATGAATGTAGCCCATGCAACGCCATCGACACCCATCCCGAACGCAGTGACGAAGAGTATGTCAGCGCCGATATTTGCCGTTGAAGAGATTGCAAGGAATATGAATGGTGTACGGCTGTCTCCCATGGCGGTGAATATGCCGGTTGCTATGTTATAGAAGAAGAGGAACAGAAGACCGTAGATATAGATATCGAGATAGAGGGCGCTCATCTCCAGAAGAGCAGGCGGTGTGTTTATGGCTTCTAGGAGAATGTCTGTAAAACCGATTCCCAAAGCCATGAGAACAATGGAGAGAACGAAGGCTGCTATGAAGGTAGTTGTTATCGCAGTCTTCATCTCCTTCCGTCTTCCCGCTCCGAAATACTGGGATACGATTACGGAAGAGCCCATGTTGGAGCCGAATGCGAAAGCGATGAATATGAGGGTTATCTCATAGGAATTGCCTACTGCGGCAAGGGCATCCGCACCAAGGAACTTTCCTGCAACAAGGCTGTCCGCGATGTTGTAAAGCTGCTGGAAAAGCATTGAACCAAGGAGCGGCAGGGTGAAGCGCCATATTGCCGGCCTGATATCTCCGACGGTAAGATCTCTGTTCATAGAACTGTATAATGGCGCGAAAAGCGGAATGTGTCAAAAAGGAAGAGGGCCGCTTTTCAGCAGCCCTCAGTGCGTCATGCATTCTTCTTTTTCTCAATGCTTCTCTGGATTGCTTTCTGTATTTCGACAATCGGTATGATGAGGATTGCGATGAGAAGAGCGATCACGAATTCAGTGAATGAGATATGAGCGAATCCGAACGCGTTGTTGAGGAACGGGATATAAAGAACAGCAAGCGTGAGGACGAAAGCTCCTGCAAGCGTTGCATAAAGGATCTTGTTGTGTCCCGGTGTCCTGAAAAGAGATTTATCAAGCGATCTCATGTTGAATGAGTGGAAGAGCTCCGCCATTGAGAGAGTCAGGAATGCCATTGTCATTCCGTCCTCGCTCGTGACAAGGTGGAATGCTCCATTCTCGAAGATCTCTCCGATGATGTATGAAGCAATTGTTATGACAGCGAGTGCTATACCCTGAATCAGACAGTTCACTCCAAGACCACCTGCAAAGATGCCTTCCTTCGAAGAGCGTGGAGGGCGGTTCATGATATCAGGATCCCCCTGTTCCATACCAAGGCCTACTGCAGGGAAGCAGTCCGTGATGAGATTGATCCAGAGCAGGTGAGCCGGTTTGAGAAGCGTGATACCCATCATCGATGCTACGAATACGGAAATAACCTCCGCCATATTCGATGAAAGCAGGAACTGTATTGCCTTCCTGATGTTGTCGTAGATCTTCCTTCCTTCTTCGACAGCTACGACGATTGTTGCGAAATTGTCATCTGCAAGAACCATATCTGCAACATTCTTCGTTACGTCGGTTCCCGTGATTCCCATTCCGATTCCGATATCAGCATTCTTGATGGAAGGAGCGTCGTTGACACCATCTCCCGTCATAGCAGTCGTCATTCCGGCTTTCTGCCAGCCTTTGACGATTCTTGCTTTGTGTTCAGGCTGGACACGGGCATAGATCGAAAGCTTCCTGATTCTCTTCTGGAACTCGTCATCTGAAAGCTTATCGAGTTCAGCGCCTGTGATGGCTTCCTCTTTGGAAGAGACGATTCCAAGCTCCTTTCCGATTGCGACAGCTGTATCGATATGGTCGCCAGTGATCATTATCGGGCGGATACCAGCCGAGCGGCATTCCCTTATCGCAGCCTTTACCTCAGGGCGTACCGGATCGATCATTCCAGCAAGACCGAGGAATACAAGGTCATTCTCAAGTGCAACAGGGGATGTATCCGAAGGTATAGAGTCGTGGTGCTTCATTGCGCCAGCAAGAACTCTTAGCGCTTTATCAGCAAACTCCTTGTTCTTAGCCATTATGCTGTTCCTGTCGCTTTCCGTGATGTCCCTGACCTGACCGCCGGCGAGAATCTTCGTACAGCGTGAAAGAAGCACATCAGGTGCGCCTTTCGTGAATTGTATATAGCCACCGTCCGGATCTGTGTGAACCGTTGA
>JADIMF010000033.1 GCA_017694915.1 Candidatus Ornithospirochaeta stercoravium | reverse complement strand
GGATGATATCATCAGCACACTGCTGAATCTCGATACCGTCTCAGGAGATCTAATCATCTTCCACTACTCCGGCCATGGAGAATCATCCGGCGCGCTCGTCCCTGATATCGATACATCCAGCCGTCTGAAGCCTGAGGATCTGCTTGATACACTCAAGCTGATCGACGGAAAGAAGTGCCTCTTCATCGATTCCTGTTATTCAGGCAGTTTCATCGAAGACAGCAGCAAGCTTGAGAATGGTGAGAAGTTCGATGAAGACGGAAATCTTATTGCCGATGGATTCGCTTCTTCTCTCATCGCAGCAATAGAGAACGCGTTCAAGGGAGAAGCGGAGAATACAGAGATATGGGCGCTGACAGCCGCTACGGACAAGCAGCTCTCATTCGACAGCTGGGATAACGGAATGGCCAATCAGGATAAATACGGAGCATTCACCTACTACCTTCTCGAAGCGCTCGGTTATGACACGGAAAAAGATGAGGCCGCTATACCCGTGAGACGTGGGAATGTGACATTCTACTCACTCTATTCAGAGATAAGGAAGACGATGCCTGTAAGCCTCAGAAGAGAAGCGACACCGCAGGTGACTCTCAATCCGCTTGATCTTGTGCTCTTCAGCTTCTGATCAGGATTCGAGATCCTTTCTGTCCTTGATACGCTGGATTTCGTCTCTGAGGAGAGCCGCTTTCTCGAATTCAAGGTTCTTTGCGAGTTCTGTCATCTGACGTGTCAGATCTGCTATGTAGCGCTTCCTGTCGCGTTCAACGAGGAGGTTGTAATTCGAGGAGAGTATCTTCATCTCCTCCTTCGCAGCCTCCTCATCATCGTTCTTCTCCCGCTCGAGAATATCCTCGACGGCTTTCTTGATCGTCTTCGGAGTGATGTTGTGCACTTTGTTGTAAGCCATCTGCACGCTGCGTCTGTGCTCTGTCTCCGCGATGGCCTCAGCCATAGCCTCGCTCATCCTGTCTGCGTACATTATGACGCGGCCATCAGCATTCCTTGCAGCCCTTCCTATCGTCTGTATAAGCGATGTAGATGAACGGAGGAATCCGATCTTGTCCGCATCGAGAATCGCGACCAAGGACACCTCAGGAAGATCGAGACCTTCCCTCAGGAGGTTAATGCCGACAAGTACATCGAACTTGCCGAGCCTGAGGTCACGGAGTATCTCAACACGCTCTATAGTCTCCACTTCCGAGTGAAGATACCTGACCTTCAGAGAGAGGTTGGAAAGATACTCAGTAAGATCCTCTGCCATCTTCTTCGTGAGAGTCGTGACAAGAACCCTTTCGTTCTTCTCTATAGTCTTCCTGATCTCACCGTAGAGATCTTCCATCTGTCCCTCGGTAGCACGTACCTCTATCGCGGGATCGAGAAGCCCCGTAGGCCTTATAAGCTGTTCCACAATCTGGGAGGATTCCTTTCTCTCCCTCTCTCCCGGTGTTGCTGAGACATAAATCCGCTGTCCGACCTTCTCATCGAACTCCTCATACTTAAGAGGACGGTTATCGAGAGCAGAAGGAAGGCGGAAACCATAGTTAACGAGATTCAGCTTACGCGATCTGTCACCTTCATACATCGCTCCGATCTGGGGAAGCGTCACATGCGACTCATCAATGAATGTGACGAAATCATCGGGGAAATAATCCAACAAGACAGCAGGCCTTTCCCCCGGAGCTCTTCCTGAAAGAGGTCGGGAGTAATTCTCTATACCTGAGCAGTACCCTACTTCCTGAAGCATCTCCAGATCATACTCAACCCTGCTCTTTATCCTTTCTGCCTCAACGGGTTTTCCGTTGGAGAGGAAGTACTGTACTCTCTCCTCTTTTTCCGCGTTTATCCTGTCTATGGCGGCGTTTATCTGATCCTGAGGCATGACAAACTGCTTTGCAGGATAAAGCGTGACAACATCGACAGAGGAGATACGCTCACCGGTGAGAGGATTGAACCATACGATATCTGAGATTGTGTCCCAGTCGAGATAGATTCTGAACGCGGTCTCAAGATATGCAGGATAAATCTCTATCGTCTCTCCGCGGGGTCTGAATGTTCCCCTGTTGAGCACCATATCGTTGCGCTCATAAAGCATGCGTGTAAGCTGCGGGAATACCTTGTTCTGGCTGAAGTCATCACCGACACGGAACGTGAACAGCATGTCACGGAGCGAAACAGGATTTCCAAGGCCATATATGCAGCTTACAGTCGCCACGACTATGACATCGCGACGCTCCATCAATGAAAATGATGCATTGAGCCTCAGACGGTCAATCTCATCATTTATATCGACTTCCTTCTCTATGTAGAGATCCTTTCCAGGAACATAAGCTTCCGGCTGGTAATAATCGTATGTCGAAACGAAATACGTGGCGGCATTCTCGGGAAAGAATGATTTGAATTCACGGTAAAGCTGAGCAGAGAGCGTTTTATTATGTGAAAGCACCAGCGTAGGCTTCTGTATCTTTTCGATGAGCTTAGCCATCGTGAACGTCTTTCCGGAACCTGTAACGCCCTTCAGCGTCTGAGCCCTGTCACCCTCAAGATATCCCCGATAGAGCTTTTCAACAGCCTCCCCCTGGTCTCCGGCAAGATCATAATCAGAGACGACATGGAATGGCTTGGAGAAACCTGCCTGGAAGTTTATGAACGGCTCGCCTGCAATGCTGTAATCCTTGCTTACCGAACTAGCCATCTGGAATTGTCCTCCGTCTGCTCCACGAGCTTCACACCCTTGAGCACTGTTTCTTTCCCCCCTCTCATCACTGTGACATCAACCGAATCTCCCGGCTTGGTATTGAAAAGGGCGGAGAAATAATCCTCATAGCCATCAATGCTCTTTCCGTTTATTGCTATGATGACATCTCCTCCGAGGTAGATTATCGACTGACCATACTGCACAGCCTCGTTTCCACCTCTTATGCCGCCTTTATCGGCACCACCTCCGGGAACCACCTGCGATACGAGTATTCCCTTTCTTACAGGAAGCGATGAATATTCCGCAATCTGTTCATTGAGTTCTACAGAAAGGATATCGAGCCATCCTCTGTGAACTGAACCCGTATCGATAATCGAAGCGGCGGCATCCATCACACGTTCGACAGGAATGGCGAATGAGATACCTTCAGCTGATCCGGAACGTGAATATATCGAACTGACAAGACCTGCCATATGTCCGGATGAAGAAATGAGCGGACCTCCGCTGTTACCAGGATTGATGAATGCATCCGTCTGTATCAGGGAGGGTATCACAGCACCATTATCACGGAAGACCATGCGGTCAAGCCCCGATACTATACCTCTTGTAATTGACCATGTATAACCATATGGATGGCCGATGGCATAGACGGATGATCCTATGACAAGCTCAGAAGAGGAGCCTATATCTATTGCATCGAGATTATCTCTGTCTGCTTTTATAACAGCGATATCGAGAAGCGAGTCGGAACCTACAAGAGAAGCATCAGCGATGCTTCCATCGTAGAACCTCACTGTGAAATCCGATGAAGTGCCTACGACATGGCGGTTTGTGACGATATATCCGTCAGGAGAGATGATCACACCAGCACCCTGTCCTGCATCCGACAGCTCAGAAGCGGAGACTATCTGGACAACCGAAGGAGAAGCCTTTCTGTAGATTGCGATTCCCCTCTTCTCTTCATCGGTGAATTCCCATGATGGATTTCCATCTGCAAACAGCGGAAGATCCTCATAGCTGTAATGGATATCATCAACGGGCACGCCTGCAGCCTCGAGAAGACCTTTCTCACCTTTTTCCTCAATCACGGCAGAAAGCGCTGAACGCAGCATCTCGCTCTGCTCCGCCTTCGTGAGCACCCTCGTCCAGAGCGTAAGAAGGACGAAGATAACAACCGCCAGCACTACAGATACTGCAATAATGATGATTTCTCGGGGTGTCTTAGGATTCTTCTTCATAGCAGGCTAAGCGTAAAATACCGCGATACCCCTGATGCGTCAATTACCACCTGCTCTGCACCGTTGTCGGATTCCGGAAAAAAGTAATGGAAAAGCCTCATAAAGCGCGCTACTATCCGATTGAGGTCACTATGGCATCCTACGAAATCGATATGTGTTCAGGGAAGCTTCTGCCTAAGGTAATAGCCTTCGCGCTTCCGCTGATGCTCTCAGGCATACTGCAGCTTCTCTTCAATGCTGCGGATATAATCGTTGTCGGACAGTTCACTGGAAAAGAAGCAATGGCTGCTGTCGGCTCAACCGGTTCGCTTAATAATCTCATCATCAACATATTCCTCGGGCTCTCGATTGGAAGCAGTGTATTGATGGCACGCTACTACGGAGCGAAGGAAGAGAGGAACATACACGAACTTGTCCATACATCAATCCTGCTGTCGCTTCTCTCAGGTTTCGTTCTTGTGATCCTTGGTCTGATTCTCGCCCGTCCGCTTCTTTCCCTGATGGGAACGCCATATGACGTAATTGATCAGGCCGTACTTTATATGAGGATAGTATTCCTGGGTATGCCAGCCCTCATGACATACGACTTCGGAGCAGGAATACTGAGAGCGATAGGAGACACGCGCCGACCTCTCATATTCCTCTTCATAGCCGGAATAATAAACGTGTGCCTCAACCTTTTCTTCGTAATAGGATTCGGACTTGGAGTTGCGGGTGTTGCTATCGCGACAATCATATCGCAGTATACATCAGCAGCGCTCGTTGTACTCTGCATGATGAGATCATCTGCATCTTATCATCTTTCTTTAAAAGAACTTAAGATATACAGGCCAAAGCTCAGACAGATAATCAGAATAGGACTTCCCGCTGGTGTACAGGGAGCTGTCTTCAGCATCTCCAATGTACTGATACAGTCATCAATAAACTCATTCGGTTCGGTTGCCGTGGCAGGAAACACAGCCGCATCGAACATCGAGGGATTCGTATACACATCGATGAACTCGATGTATCAGGCGTCGACAAGTTTCACAAGCCAGAATGTCGGAGCAAGAAAGACGGAGAGAATCGTACCAATCCTTGCCACATGTCTTGGATGCGTCACAGTCATAGGCCTTGTAATGGGAGGCCTTGCGACTTTATTCTCCCATCAGCTTCTGTCAATCTACTCATCGGATGAGGAAGTGATAAGAATCGGAATGGAAAGACTCATGTATGTCTGTCTTCCGTATTTCCTCTGCGGTCTGATGGATACAGCCTGCGGCTCCATAAGAGGGCTGGGATACTCAATAGCACCGACTATTGTATCGCTCACAGGCGCCTGCTTTTTAAGAATCGTCTGGATCTATACGATCTTCCAGCTCGATCATACGCTGGTGAATCTCTACATCTCCTACCCCATCTCCTGGGCAGTCACATTCGCGGCGCATATGATTTGCTTCATTGTGTTCTTCAGGAAATGGAAGGATAGTGATACCAGAAGGCACAGGATATCGAAAGCGGCAGCTAATGCATCAATCTGACAGAATGAGAAATGCCCCGGCTGGGGCATTCTCCTTGTTTACCATCTGCTAAGAGAGCGCTTCACTGAAAGTACCTCTCCAGTTCCGTCTATGTCTATCTCATATCTCCATTCGCCTCTGGCTGCCTCGCATTCATAGACAAAACGTCCGTCATCCCTGTCTTCCCAGACTACGAAGCGGTCAGTATCGCCTCCGATAGCCTCAAGCGCTATACGCTCTGCTTCCTCTTCCGTAAGGCGTGCATCGCTTCTGCCCCATGGTTCTCTTCTGAGTTCCCACTCAGCTTTGAGAATCTCACCAGTTGAAGCTACATCATACTCGTACTTCCTGTTGTCCTTATTGAACTTAACATCAAGGATCTCCATCCCATCATCCCTATCGAGCTCGCTTCTGAATCCCGATACGTCAGGACGTTTGAAACCTGCATCGGAAAGAGCGATTTCTTCCATCGCTTTGCGATCGATGGATGCGGGAGGTGCAGGTGGTCCCTTCCTCTCCTCATAATCATATCCAACGATATGCCCGGTCTCGGCATCGATTGTATACTCCCACTCAGCACCTGCTGTGTGGATATCGACCTCGAACTCCTCTCTTCCATCATCATAGTCACGATGGACATGTACTCTATGTGCATCCTCTCTTGCAAGTCCTGCATCGCTGAGGGCAATCGAAACCGCCTCATCCTGTGTCACCGCTCCGAATACAAGCCCTGCTGAAAGTGCTGCTACGCCTAATACCATTAATCTTCTTGTTGTCTTCATTTTGTTTCCTCCATGGCCATAATCTAACAGGTGAAAATTAAAAGAAGATGAAAGAAATTAAAAAATGAAAAAAGAGCACAGACCTTTCACAGCCCGTGCTCGATAATATGAAAGATTTTTTATTTTGCAATGACTCTCATGAATCTCTTCTTTCCGGCCTTGAGAAGAAGCTCCTTGTCATCATCGAGATCCGATGTGGAGATAACAGCCTTCGGATCGGAGATCTTCTTTCCGTTTATCTCTGCTCCTCCCTGCGTGACAAGCCTTCTCGCATCGCCGTTGGAGGAAGTAAGACCGGAACGCGTATAGAGATCAAGCACTCCGATTCCATTCTCGAAATCAGAGAGAGGAATCTCAACAGATGGCATGCCTTCCTTGGAAGCGGCAGCAGATGGTGAGAACAGAGCCTGTGCAGCACTCTTTGCCTTCTCTGCCTCCTCTTCTCCATGCACAATCTTCGTCACCTCATAAGCAAGTCTTGCCTTGGCATCATTGATATTGCGTGCAGGATCCTCATACTCAGCAATCTCATCGAGGCTGAGGAATGTGAAGAGCTTCATGAAGCGTACAGCATCCGCATCCGCAACGTTTCTCCAGTACTGATAGAAATCATATGGGGAATAAAGCTCAGGTGAAAGGAATACAGCTCCCTTCTCGCTCTTGCCCATCTTCTTACCATCAGCACGCATTATGAGATTGAAGGTAAGACCATAGCACTGCTCACCGCCCATACGCTGTATGAGGTCGATACCTGCTACGATATTTCCCCACTGATCAGCACCACCGATCTGCAGACGGCATCCAGTCTTCTCATTGAGTACATGGAAGTCATATGACTGCAGGAGCTGGTAATTGAACTCAATGAATGAAAGGCCTCTCTCAAGGCGTTGCTTGACGCCTTCGAATGTAAGCATCCTGTTTACTGAGAAATAGACACCTACATCCCTGAGAAACTTTATGTAATTGAGATCTACAAGCCAGTCGGCATTGTTCATGACATGAGCCTTTCCATGGCCCGCTGGAGGATTATCAGAGAGATCGACGATCTTTCCAAGCTGTCCCTTTATCCTGCCGACATTATCCCTGATTGTCTCCTCCGAGAGGATCTTTCTCATCTCAGTCTTTCCTGATGGATCCCCGATAAGACCAGTACCGCCTCCTACGAGGCAGATAGGATTATGGCCTGCCTCCTGAAGATGATGCATGGCGAAGAACGGGACAATGTGTCCAACATGGAGAGATGGACCTGTCGGATCGACACCGCAGTAGAATGTGACAGGGCCTTTATCCATGAGATCAGAAAGACCTTCGAAATCGGTACAGTCCTTCACGAATCCCCTGTCGATAAGAGTCTGTATAGCCTTATTCATCAAAGTACCCTCTGGTAATTCTTCATAGCGTCATTGATGAACTGCACGAGCTTGTCAGCGGAAACCCTTTCCTGTTTCATCGAATCACGGAAGCGGACTGTTACAGTCTGGTCCTCGAGAGTCTGGTAATCGACAGTTACGCAGTAAGGAGTACCGATCTCATCCATTCTTCTGTATCTTCTTCCAACAGCCCCGCTCTGGTCATAGAACGTGAAGAAGTCTGAGCGGAGTGAATGCTCAAGCTTTGTAGCATACTCTGCAAGTCCGTCCTTCTTGACAAGAGGAAGAACAGCAACCTTGACCGGTGCAATGAGAGGATGGAAGTGAAGAACAGTTCTCGTATCACCTTCCGGAGTCGGTTCCTCATCATATGCATCGGAAAGTGCCATGAGCACGTTTCTCGTAAGACCTGCAGAAGTCTCGACAACGTATGGGATGTATCTCTCATTTGTCTCAGGATCGAGGTATGTAAGATCCTTCCCGGAGAACTTCTGATGCTGAGTGAGATCGTAATCTGTACGAGAATGAACACCCTCAAGCTCCTGCCATCCCATCGGGAAGAGGAACTGGATGTCATATGCATCCTTTGCGTAGAATGCAAGTTCATCAGGTCCATGCTGATGCCATCTCAGGTGCTCAGGATGGATACCCATCTTCTTATAGAACTCCATTCTCTGCTCTCTCCAGTACGGGAACCACTCCTCATCCGTGCCAGGCTTGCAGAAGAATTGCATCTCCATCTGCTCGAATTCGCAGGAGCGGAAGATGAAGTTCTTTGTCGTGATCTCATTACGGAATGACTTTCCTACCTGAGCGATACCGAACGGAAGCTTTACACGTGATGACTGAAGGACATTCTTGAAGTTTGCATAGATTCCCTGTGCAGTCTCTGGTCTGAGGTAGACAACAGAAGCAGCATCAGATGTCGGTCCGATATGAGTCTGGAACATGAGATTGAAGTTCCTAGGCTCCGTGAATGTTCCCTTGTTACCGCAGACAGGGCATGCTGCGTTGAGATCGATCTGATCAGCTCTGAATCTCGAATGGCAGGACTTGCAGTCAACCATCGGATCGGTGAAGTTAGAGACATGGCCAGAAGCTTCCCATACACGAGGATGCATGAGAATCGAAGCATCGAGTCCGACGATATTGTCGTGCATCTGTGTCATTTCCTTCCACCAGAAATCACGGATGTTATTCTTGAGATTCACACCCATCGGACCGTAGTCGTAAGCACCGTTGAGACCACCATAGATCTCACTGGACTGGAATATGAAGCCGCGGCGACGGCAAAGCGATACGATTTTATCCATTGTAACTTCAGCCATTTTTATTTCTCCTCGAATAATCTTTCTGCGCGTTTCAGACGGTTCTCCGTCTCCTCGATTCCAAGCAATCTGATGGAATCGAAAAGCGGAAGCGATACTGTCGAATTCGTGATTGCTACACGAATAGGCTGGAATACTCCATTCACCTTTATCCCAAGTTTCTGTGAAAGAGCGACGAGATCTTCTTCTATCTCGCTCTCAGCCTTTCCGTTCTTAAGACCGGCAAGAAGGATCTCAGATCCCTCAATCAGGGCCGCCTTCGTGTTCTCCTCATCAGAGCCCTTTGCGATATATGTCGCCTTATCCTCAACAGGCACATCCCTGAAAAGGAACGATGTGAGAGGCACTACATCGGAAAGCACCTTCATTCTCTCCTTTACAGGAGGAACAATCTGTGCGATGAGATTCTTGTCAGCCTCAGAGAGCGGTGATGACACGTAACCAGCTTCCTCGAGATACGGAGTGATAAGCTCAGCAAGACGCTTGTCGTCACACTGTCTTATGTACTGGCCGTTGAACCAGTCGAGCTTCTTGTAATCAAAGACTGCCGGCGATTTGTGAATGCCTTCCATGGTGAAGCACTTCTCGAGAGCCTCCTTTGAGAAGAACTCAGTCGAGCCATCGAGCGACCATCCAACAAGTGTCACATAATTGAGAATCGCTTCAGGAAGATAACCCTTTGCACGGAAATCGCGGACAGCTGTCGAACCATGTCTCTTCGAGAGCTTCTGCCCATCCTTTCCCATGACCATCGGAAGATGGCAGTACTGCGGAACTTCCCATCCGAATGCCTCATAGAGAAGCACGTGAAGCGGTCCGGAAGGAATCCACTCCTGTGCACGCATGATATGAGTGATGTGCATCAGATGATCATCAACGACATTCGCAAGATGATAGGTCGGGAATCCATCGCTCTTGAGGAGGATCGGGTCGGGAGAGACATCGCGGTTACGGCGTGTTATATCACCCATGAGGATATCGTGGAATGTTGTCTTGCCTTCGGTTGGAACACGCAGTCTGATAACAGGCTTTATTCCCTGTCTCAGATACTCCTTGATCTCGCTGTCCGAAAGATGAGCGCAATGCCTGTCATATCCCTGATACTCGCTCTTCGACTCAACCTGCTGCTTTCTCACCTCTTCAAGGCGCTCAGGTGTGCAGAAGCAGTAGTATGCCTTACCCATTTCAACGAGCTTTTCAGCATACTCCTTATATAAATCAAAACGCTCCGACTGGATGTATGGACCATATGGACCACCTACAACAGGACCTTCATCCCATTTGATACCAAGCCAGTCAAGAGTGCTGTACAAATCATCAAGAGACTCATCAGAGTATCTTTCCCTGTCTGTATCCTCAACGCGTAATATGAACTTACCCCCATTTGCGCGTGCAAAGAAGTAATTGAAAAGCGCTGTGCGGATACCTCCGATATGCTGTAGCCCAGTTGGAGACGGGGCATAGCGAACACGAACTTCCATGAATCTGCTCCTAAACATCCGGAGTGTATTATCTTTACGTATTTACATCAATGGATAGGGATAATGTAAAATCATTATATGGATCTTCATAAAGATATTCGCCTGCTCCGATTCATGCACTACAGGATGAATAATATCTTCGCCCTTTTCTCACACAGCCTTCGTTTCGTGCTTCCGTTTGTAAAGCCTGTCGAAGGGGTGAAAGAGGAAAGGAAAATGATCTGTGGTATGAAATGCAGTATTTTCACATCAGAGAGCACAGAGAAAGGAACATTGCTATCACTTCATGGAGGTGCTTTTGCATCTCCTGCAGCCCCTTATCATAAGAAGAACGCATCCATATACGCCACATGCGGCTATAAGGTGATCATGCCTGACTATCCCCTTCTGCCTTTTCATCACCATCCGGAGGCACTGGAGAGAATCACAGCTCTTGCTGAAAGTACTGAAGATCTTTCAGTAATCGAAGGAGACAGCGCTGGAGGATTTATTGCACTTCAGACTGTATCAAGACTGAAGGATAAACCGGATCTGATGCTCATATACCCCGTCGTGATGACAGAAGAAGAGACTGCTTCGATGAGAGAGTATGAAAACACGCCGATGTGGAACGGAAGGAATAACAGATGGATGGTGAGACATTACCTTAATGGACTTTCTGTACCTGAGCATGATACAGAAGGAATCCGAAGAGCATTCATCGAAACAGCGGAATATGATCCGCTTCATGATGAAGGCATCATGATTTATCAGAAACTAACTGAAAAAGGGACGGAAGCGGTTCTCTCTGAAACGGAAGGAACGCTTCATGGCTATGACTTTCTCTGGAAGAAACCTTATGTGAGGATGTTCAGGGAGAAAAGACTTGAATGGCTCAGGACAAGGCAGTAAGCCAGTCAACTGTCGCCTCTACAGCTTTCTCCTCTCCGCCTTTGTCGATATCGTAATAGACGAAGTGTGTGCACTCAGGAAGATGAATGTGCTTGTTATTTCCCCTTCCCTTTTCCATTATCTCAAGAGAGGATTTATCCCCGACTATCTGATCCTTGCCTCCGGAGATGGTGAGGATATCGGCATTGAGGGATGGAAGAACATTTCTTGCCTCATCCATGAGCTTCATCAGCTCATAAACCTCTCTGATATAAACCCAAGACCAGTACTGTCCACCAAGGTAATCATCATCACACGGTGCATTCTCATAATGCAGCACGTACTCGCTCTGATGATGCCATGGCTGCGGAATCCTCTTCTTCACAAATGAGAAGACAAGCATGACGGGAAAAGGCTTGGCAGGTTTCCATCCATCATATGCGATAGCGGGACAAGCTGTGACAATACGCTTTATACCGGTCTTTGCCACAGTCAGGATTGCAAGAGCAGATCCCATGGAATGTCCGACAAGATAAACTTCCTCGTACTTCTTCTTAAGATCCTCAGCTGCATTCACGCATACTGTCAGCCAGTCTGAGCGGCGGGAACGCATGAAATCCTCGCCTGTCGTACCCATTCCCGGAAGCCGGGGTACAAAGACATCAAACCCTTTCTCATAAAGATCTACGGCAGGACGAACCATCTCTCCGGGGTATCCGGCATAACCATGTATGCAGAGAACAGCGCGGCTACTTTTCTTCTCATGAACGAGGGAGAATGAGCGTCCAGCATTCACAGGGCTCTTTGCATCCTGATACACGCCTTTGTACCATGCAGGAGGAACGATATAACGCATCTCTACCATGAAGCCTCCTCAAGGAGGTTCAGCAGGTCGATACGGCTTCTGACTTCCGTCTTGGAAAAGATATTCGCGATATGGTTGTTAACGGTATTGACGGATATCGAGAGCTCTGAGGCTATCTCCTTATTCGTCAGACCTGATTTTATCAGCTTCACGACCTCGAATTCGCGCTCTGTTATATGATAGCGTTCACTGACAAACTCAAAGCTGAGTCCTTCCCTGTCCTTAACAGGTTCCTTCACCTCTGTACGCGCAACCGCAATGAAGAGAAAGATGAGGAAAGCTATCGTATATGCCAGACAGATTATCGGAATCGACATCGATCTCATGAACGGGAATAGTATCGATGCAAGAACTATAGGAAGCATTGCAAGCGATACGATGATAAGGGTTATGCAAACAGTATGCACGGCCTTATCCTTTATGTTCTTCCTTTCCTTGAGCATCACGCTCATGCAGTAGATTACTGCAAGCATCCAGGAAATGTACTGGAATATGGAGAGAATGGGGAATCCCGTCACGATCCAGGCTACTGATACAGAGAGGTAAAAGCATCCGAGAACGAATGCGATTACCTGCTCTGAAGTAGCCATAGGGCGCGCTATGAGCCAGTTCGCAAAGAAGAAAAGCAATACCAGGATAAATGCAGAGTCTGCGACGAGTATGCCTTCCCAGACGTAGTGAAGCACACTCCTCGCCGTTCCGGTAAATGCGAGAAACGAATACTGGTCAAGCGCAAAGAATACCACAGCCCCGAGAAACGAAGCTATGAATGACAGCAGTGCCCATGCCCAGGTCGGCTTTGTACGCCTGACCCAGACAATCGCCAGCGCGAGATCCATGCTCACGATGGCGAGTGCGAAGAGGGACAGAAGAAGGGGTAACGCCTCCATTACTAGCGGCGCGCCTTCTGGTTATGCGACATATCAGCTTTGCCGCAGATAGCTTCTATATCCTCATCAAAGAGAGGCATAGTCGTTGCTTCAAGACCTGTCTGAGTGCGTACGATATCATTGTAGTTTCTCGCACCGAGGTCAGCCTTCGAATGCATCGGGAACAGTCTGATATGAAGATTGAGTCCGTTTGTCAGAAGATACTCTGCTGAGAACGGTGTGCCGTTCGTCACGCCTGTTCTCACCTTCTCCTTGATAGCGCCAGCATCGGAGACGAATGCACCCGGTGTTCCCAGATGAAGGAGGAACCAGAGTTCGAATGTAGGATTGAAGTAAAGCATCTTCACCTTCTTCTTTGCTGCATACTCCTCCATTTCCTTCACGTCGCTGACACCTACTCCGAGATCATCGAAACCGAAAAGCGCCCATGCGGAGTCAAAACGTCCGCGGCTTCTCTGGCGTCCTGTGAAATCGATAAGGGCCTCTAGATTCTTAGCCTTCCCTTCCGGGACCTGCATTACCGTGAGATTTACGTAGCGGCAATCCTTTCTCATCTGGGAGAAATAGAGAGCCTCAGCCTCTGTCGCGCAGACAAGGAGCAGTGTTTCCTTCGGTTGAGTGATGTTCTTCTTACGCGTTTTCATCGCTTACCTCCTCCTTCTTCTCTGGCTCTACAGGTGTACCATCATGAGTAAACCAGAATTCACTGATAATCGGCAGAGAACCAAATGCGCCCTGAATGTAGCGCTGCTGAGTCGTTATGCGACCTCTTGCGCCCTTGAAGTCAGAAAGCGAATAGTAGACTGTCGAGCTTTCCTGATCCTTCTGTGCAAACCATATTGCATCGCGGCGGAGAAGTCCTTCCCTGAGAAGCGATGGATTACAGTCGACAACGAGCATCTGGCTCTGCTTGTCGCAGTTCTCGAAGATCTCAACGAGATGGCAGAGAACATCTGGATGCAGAAGCTGTCCGAAGTCATCGATGAGAAGAGTCTTCTCGGTAATGAATGCCTCGAAGAATGCGAATCCGATTACAACAAGACGGCGGAGCGAAAGGCTTTCGCCTGCGAACATGCTCGCATATCCTTCAGCTTTCTTGTCGTTCACGTAGATATGAGTGAATCTCAGATGATCCTCACCCTTGTCATTCGTCCTGACCTCAATTCTGTTGATATCCGTGATATCAAGAGCCCAGAGGTAGTTGAGAATCTGCTCGCCCCAGCCTGGATGTGCCTTGAGCATCTCACATGCATACGCCTCAGCCTTCGTTGAGACACCCATCGGAAGGATGTGCAGCTTCTTCTCAAACCATGTATAGAGTTCAAGTGATGTCTGGCCGCCCTTTCTTGCAGAACCTGCAAGGAATGTCCTGTTCTCAGGAAGCTTTGCAGCCCGTCTCTTCTTCTCGCCTCTGTAATACTTTCCGAAGCGATAAGCATACTGGCCATCATCCTGAAGCTTGCGCTCGAACATCAACTTCTTCGATGTTCCGAGGATGTAGTAGAGAGACTCCTCATAGATTCTCTCCTTGTTTGCCTTGAGAGTATAGATGGCGATTGTCGTCGGCTTCTCATCGTTTCCGGGCTCACCCTTATCAAGAAGGACCTCAATCGAAATCGTTGCTGGTGTTGCCTTATCGATTCCGTATGCAAATGTCGTTCCTGTCAGTGCGCCCTGAAGAGGATTCTCCGGCCCATCTTCTGCCATTACTATGCGCTTAAGTACTTCAAGTGCGCGTACGAAGGAGCTCTTACCTGCTCCGTTCGGACCTATGATAGCGCTTGTCTTAATGACATTAAGGCGGTCATTGATCTCTAACACCTTTGATGCCGGGAGACGGGAATCCTTCACGGCTTCAAAGCTGATCGTCTGTGGAGACTTTACGGACTTGAAGTTCGCAATAGTCATGTTTAGCAGCATAAGCCACCTCCTACCTTGATACGGCTATCCGTATACTTTGACTGATTATAAATGCCACGCACAATTTCTGCAAAAAATCTCATATCTGTCCGCTTTTTGCCTTTCAGTAGCCTCTGAAATAAGTTTTTATGCAAGAAAACGAAGGAATATGTTGCATAAAACTGCAAATCAAATGATATTTTCCTTCTCTTGAGGATATCAAATGAAAAAAAACATCAAAAATAACTTAACATTTGTTAAGTAAAATTACAATCAGTGATTGAGAACAGCGAAATAGACATCGTTATCGTTATGCTCTTTCGCATCTACGGCGCTGGACGAACCTGTTATCTGCCCCACTCCTTCTTCGTTTCTGCTGCGGATTGTCATGATGTCACGATACAATGATCGCACCTTCTCATCGCTGTAGAGATTCTGTATCTCAAGAAGAAGGTCCAGTGCCTCGTCATACTTGCCCTGGGAAGCGATAAAAAGCGCTGCATTATAGCCGGATGGCAGATGCTGAGAACTTTCCCAGACATCCTGGAATACAGCAAGAGCAGATGCGGTATTGCCGTCCTTCGCGTATTTGTAGGCTATCTCGGCACTCTCGTTCTTTGGTTTGTTATTCATCAGCGTAACATCATAGACACGGGTACGGGGAACGAACTGCCTGAGAATTCCTTCATTGAACGAGGAGAGCATACGGCGGAAAAGATACCCTGGATCATCGAGTCTGCTCCAGATAGGATCGAAGCTGTTCTCACGGTATCGGCTATCGGTGAAAGTACGTCTCGTGACTATGCTTCCCGTCTCTGTATCGATAAGAGTGAGAGTATATGTGATGGAAGCAGTCTGCCTGTAATAGTACTCATACTCGATGCTTCTGTGCCGTCTGCCCTCGCTGTCGGTCCACCACTCCTCGTAAGGCTCTGAGTAGATGTACTCATCAACAGACATGTTGTCTATACGCGGGATAAGCACGGCATCGTATCCAAGCGCCCTGAACTCCTCTGAGATATCATAACCATAGCTACCTCTGTTAAGGATCGCATCCGTCCTCGAGGGAGAAAGAAGGTTGAAGAAACCTGAGTTCAGCAGAGTTGAATAAAGCTCCTCTGTGGCATACTCTGCGACACCGGAAACAACAGAGTATGAATATCCTGTACGGATATGGAAGCGCGAAGCGTAGATATCGCGTCCAGGAATCCAGCCTGTGTACGGAACAAAACCGCGATACGGAACGGCAGATGCAACAGCAAGATTCCTATAGCCTCCCATATCGATAACGGAAGGCTGGATATACGGGATGCTCACAGTTGTCGAGCATGATACGGCAAAGAGAAGAACCAGAAGGATAACAGAAGAAAGCAAACGTCTCATAGTTTCTCCTAAGCAAGAGCATCAGCTTCGCGGAGATCAAGACCCGCATGAACAGAAGCCACGAATTTATCTATCCTCGCAATACCCTTTCCAGCATGCTCAAGCCCGATATCAGAAATGGTTCCGACACGGATGAACGGAAGTCCCCATGTAAGGAAGAACGCGCCACCCGGTGCAGCTGCAGAAGCTGCAGCAAGTCCCTCCGTTGCCGCCATGACGAGAATCGCGGAGAACTCACCTTCCGCGGCTCTTTCGAAAAGGAACTCGGGAGCTATCGGGCCAACTGCGTTGATACCGAGCTTCCTGACTATTTCGATAGCCGGGATTATCGCACCATCCTCATCCGGACCTGTCCATCCGTTTCCGGGAAGAAGAGGATTGAGGGATGATACCGCAATCGGTTTTGACTTATCGAAGAACGATGACACAAAGAGTGAATCGATATCTATCAGGGAGGATATTATGTTCTCCCTCGTCACCGATGTAATTGCAGTTCTTATTGCACACCTGTGTGTAAGTCCGAATATGTTTATATTCCCCGCCCTGATCATAGACTTGAGTCTGTCTGAGGAAGCAAAACGGCGGAGCATATCGTTCACCGTACGCTCCTTATATCCAGCCGCCTCTAGCGCCTTGCCGCTCACAGGAGATGTGACAAGCGTATGACCAAGTCCGTTCTGGATTATATCGATACTTGTCTTCAGGGATTCAAAAACAGCTCTTCCAGTCTCTGCCGAGACAACACCATACTCAAATCTCTCCATATTAATGGAAGAAGATACATAGAAGATGAAATTCTCATTAAGATTCTCGGCCTTCTCAAGAGCTTCCATGGAATCAACATATGCCGAGAACGGGAGTTCAAGGTTCAGATCTGCAGATGTTTTCCTGACAACACCTTCATCCCCTACCGCGATAATACCTACTCCAGCAATACTGGATAGTTCCGAAAGCGTCTTCAGCATGACTTCAGGTGATGTGCCGGCAGGCTCACCCATTGATAGCACTGTATATCTGAGCATGGGATGATTATATCATGACACAGGAAGGTATTGAAGAGTGAAATCCGACTTGCGGCTGATAAGGACGAAAGCTTAATATTAACGATATGTGCATTGACGATTACGACGATGATACGCTTGATGAGATCGATGAGCTCTTCTCATATATTCCTTCAATAGATACAGGAATCGACGAGGATAAAGAAGAAGAGACGCAGTACGAAGATCTCGATGATGAGCAGTTCGATATAGATTTCTAATGTTTCTATTAAAAGTATCTTGACTTTCATTTTGTTCTTGTTTACAGTAACAAGCGTTACTAAGGAGAGAAACAAATGAAGAAGATATTCCTTTCTCTGATCGTTATTGCAATTCTTTCATCGGCAATCCTCATTGGAGGAAAAGCCGCAGACAAGCCAGAGGCTGTCAGGATAGGAATATCCAAGCTGATGGCCCACCCTGCCCTGGACTCAATAGAAAAGGGCATCATCGACTATCTAGCGGAAAACGGGATCGATGCGGAAATCGAAACGCAGAATGCAAACGGCGATATATCCACAGCAGTATCGATTGCACAGCTTTTCGATACAGAGAAGAAAGATCTCGTGGTAGGAATAGCAACACCTACAGCTCAGGCGCTGGCAAATACATTCGAAGACATTCCTGTTGTATTCGCGACAGTAACAGATCCTGAGAGTGCAGGCCTCTCTGGACTTGATAACGTTGCAGGTACATCCGATATGGTCCCTGTGGAAGAACACCTTAATATCATAGAGGAAGTGACTGGCGCTAAGAGAATCGGAATGATCTACACATCAGGTGAAGCAAATGGTATCACGCTGATGGAAGCGATGAAGGCAGCATGCGACAAGCGCGGTGTCGAGCTTATTACCGCTTCAGTTTCGAACTCCTCGGAGGTGAAGATGGCCGCAGAGTCGATCATCGATCGCGTAGATGCAGTATATGAAGCTACTGACAACACTGTAATCTCAGCCATAGCAGCTGTAAGCGAAGTGTGCATTGAGAACAATGTGCCTCTATTCTCCGCGGATGTCACATCATCATTCGATGCGGATGTACTCATCGCAGGCGGTTTCGACTATTACGCTTCAGGTCTTCTTACAGGTGAAGTCGTGAAGAGAATGCTTTCAGGAGAGAAAGCTGAAGATATAGGGACACTGTATCTTGAGGACCTTGAGATACTGGTCAATCTCGATGTTGCCGAGAAACTCGGAATACAGATTCCGGACGATATCATGGAAAGAGCAAGATATGTCATCAGAGATGACAGGACTGAGACTATATAAAATTTTTGCATAAATATTCAGAAACGTGCATACAAATCATTGAAAATGAAAAGGGCTTCAAGTATAGTCAGGTAAAAGACGCTTTTCGGAGGTTGGTTAATGAAAAGATATCTTGCTTTAATGATGGTTCTCCTTGCTTCATTCGCACTCATAGCAGGAGGAAGCGGTGAAAAGGCCGCGGCAGATGACGGAACAGTTCTCATCGGCGTTTCGAAGCTGCTTTCGCATGCAGCTCTTGATGCAGTAGAAGTGGGTATGCAGGACTACCTTGCAGGAACCGACATCGCAGTAAGATATGATTTCCAGAATGCCAATGGAGATATCTCTACAGCAGCATCCATTGCACAGCAGTTCGACAGCGAGAACTGCGATATCGTACTCGGAATCGGAACAGCATCTGCACAGGCTCTTGCAAACGTGTTCACCGATATCCCTGTTCTCTTCGCAGCTGTAACTGACCCAGCGGATGCTGGTCTTGTTGAGACATATGAAGGTTCTGAGGATACTAACGTATGCGGTGTCTCCGATATGAACCCTGTAACAGAGCAGATCAGGCTTCTCCACGACATAACAGGTGCTGAGGTTATCGGAAACGTATACTCATCAGGTGAGCAGAACGGTGTTGTTCTCATGGAGCAGGCAAAGGCCGCATGTGACGAGCTCGGACTTGAATTCGTTCCTGTAGCAGTTGCAAATTCCTCTGAAGTAAGAATGGCAACACAGTCGATCATCGACCGCGTAGATGCTGTCTACATCGCAACAGACAACAACGTAATCTCCGCTATCTCAGCAGTTGACGCTGTATGCTCCGATGCAGGCGTTCCTCTTCTTGCTGGCGATCCATCTGGAATCGATGGTCTTGACTGTATGATCGCATGGGGATTCAACTACTACTCCATCGGTGTTGAAGTCGGTAAGCTCATCGAACAGATCGTAAACGGCACGAACCCTGGAACTCTCGGAACGGTATTCCTTACAGATCCTGCAGACTTCGAGCTCTGGTTCAATCTTGATACAGCTGCAGAACTTGGTTTCACAATTCCTGACGAATACCTTGAAACTGCCGCAGTAATAATCGAAAATGGCGTAAAGACGGAACGCTGAGTCTAAAATATAAACCTGACTAAGACCGCCCTCTGGCGGTCTTTCTCTCTGAGGTGTTTTATGATTGAAGGAATATTCGTAGAAGGCCTTATCTTCGCGATAATGGCACTCGGTATCCTCATTAGCTACAGGATACTCGATCTGGCAGATCTGACCTGCGATGGTTCTGTCGCAACAGGAGCTGCCGTTGCAACGATGTGCATCGTGAACGGCCTTGGTATTACAGTCGGCCTTATCATGGCATTCCTCGTAGGTGTGCTTACCGGCCTTGTTACCGCAACGATACACAACAAGCTCAAGATACCAGCACTGCTTGCAGGTATCCTCACAATGACAATGCTCTACTCAGTCAACCTGAGAATCCTTGGAAACAAGGCAAATGTATCTCTTGTAAGAGTCGATACGCTCTACCGTCTCTTCCCGAAGTGGTTCTCATTCATTCCATCCGACTGGGCAGCACTTCTCGGAACGCTCATCTTCGTAGTAGTCGTTACAGTATTGATGGATCTATTCTTCCGCTCGGATATAGGTATGGCTATCGGAGCTCTCGGCGGAAACGAACAGGTGATCATCTCACAGGGAATGAATCCATCTGTACTGAAGATGATTGGACTCGGGCTTTCTAATGGACTTATCGCCCTCTCCGGCGGTCTTCTTGCACAGTATCAGGGATTTGCAGATGCGAACCTCGGACAGGGGATGGTCGTTCAGGGTCTTGCAGCTGTCATGATCGGAGAATTCCTCTTCTCATCGAACAAGATCTCCCTCATAACGCTCAGATGTATCCTTGGCGGTATTATCTACAAAGGTCTCATGTTCCTCGGAAGAAAGTATGGTTATCTCGTCGGAATAACACCGAACGACTTCAAGCTTCTCACAGGTATCCTCGTCATCATCTCGCTTACTGTCGCCAAGACAAGGGCTCTTGCTTCCGACAAGGGGGCAAGGAAGAAGGCAATCGAACGTACGATGGCTCATATGAAGGAGGAAGGCAATGCTTGATATCAAACATGTAACGAAGGTCTTCTTCCCGGGGACCGTGAACGAGAAGGTGGCGCTCGAGGATATAAACCTTCATGTGAATGAAGGAGATGTTGTATGCGTAATCGGATCCAACGGTTCCGGTAAGTCTACCCTCTTCAATATGATCGCAGGAACATTCCCCGTAACCAATGGAACGATTTCCATCAACGGTAAGGACATCACCAATGCCCCTGAATACAAGAGAGCGTTCTATATCGGCAGAATATTCCAGGATCCTACAAAAGGCACGAGTGCTAACATGTCCATAGAGGACAACATGAACCTTGCCTATACAAAGGGAATGAAAGGCATCAGGTTCAGCCTGACGAACGAGAGAAGAAGGGAGTTCAGGAAGCTTCTGGAGCCTATCGGGCTTGAAGACAGGATGCAGGACAACGTCGGTCTTCTCTCCGGTGGCCAGAGACAGGCACTGACACTTCTCATGGCAACGCTTTCTCATCCTTCACTCATGCTTCTCGATGAACACACAGCCGCACTCGACCCGAGGAATGCTGAGGTCGTCATGGAGCTTACGAAGAAATATATCGAGCAGGAAAAACTCACTGCAATGATGGTCACGCATAATATGCAGTTCGCTATTGACTATGGCAACCGCCTAATTATGATGGATGAAGGACATATCATCCTTGATATAAGCGGTGAAGAGAAGTCAAAGCTTACTGTTCCTCTTCTCGTCGACAAGTTCAGGGAGATCAGAAAGAAGGATTACACCTCCGACGAAGGTCTCCTGACAGAATAAAAGGAAGGATTGAGAGCTGCTCCGGCAGCTCTTTTATATACTATGGAAAAGATAAGGCACCAGTTCACCTCGAAGGATATCGCAGCCCTGATAATCCCTCTCATCGCGGATTCATTCCTTTCGATTCTCATCGGTATGGCCGATACGATAATGGTATCGAGATGCGGAGAAGCAGCTGTCTCCGGAGTATCGCTTGTCGATACAGTCTCAAACCTCCTCATAACTGTATTCAACGCATTCGCAACTGGTGGTGCTGTTGTCGTATCGCAGTATCTCGGGCATAAGGAAGAGGATAATGCCAGAGCAAGCGCAAGGAACCTGATATACATCTCGGTGATCATCTCAGTCATAATGACGGCCATCATCCTTCCGATAAGAGGCCATATGATAAGCCTCCTCTTCGGCTCTATAACCGATGAGGTAAGGATGAACACAGATGCCTACTTCGTGCCGATTCTCATCTCCTACCCATTTCTTGCTGTCTATTCTGCGCTTACAGCTCTCTCCCGTTCCGAAAGAAGGAGTTTCAGGACAATGATGGTCTCAGTGATGATGAATGCCATCAACATCGGAGGCAATGCTTTACTTATCTATCATGAAGGATTGGGGCCAAGAGGTGCAGGAATAGCATCTCTTGCTTCTCGAATCGCGGGATGCGCTGTGATGTTCACACTCATGATGAACAGGAAGGAATCTCTGAACATCAGAGGCCTTCTCAAAGGACCATTCTCCCCTTACCTCATAAAGAAAATCCTCAGAATAGGCATACCTTCAGGACTGGAAGGTGCAGCATTCCATGTCGGTAAGATAATGGTTCAGGCCCTCATCTCCGGTCTTGGAACATCTGCAATGGCCATCAACGCCGTGGCAGGAAATTTCAACGCATACTCCAATATCCCTGGAAACGGAATAAACCTTGCGATGATCACAATCGTAGGCCAGTGCCGAGGACAGGATAATATAAGGGATGTCAAATACTATACGAAGCTACTTACAGGACTTGTATTCATCGCCACAATTCTTATCAACATACCTCTCCTGCTCTTCGCACCTCAGGTAATAAGCTTCTACGGACTTGAACCTTCTTCCATAGATGCAGCAATACCTATCTGTTCGCTCTGCCTTGTCATGTGCACGACGATATGGCCATTCGCATTCACGCTTCCAAACATGCTGAAAGCTGTAGGAGATGTGAAATTCATCCTCTTCGCATCCTTCACATCGATGTGGATATTCCGTGTCGGTGGAGCATACTTCATGGTCAAGATTCTCGGAATGGGCGTTGAGGCAATATGGTATGCAATGTATCTCGACTGGCTATTCAGAGGAAGCCTCTATCTCTGGAGAGTCGCAAGAGGAAAATGGCAGGAAAAGCGTGTAATATAAGCCCGCTTCATTTTCTCATATAGCCCATCAGATCTTTCACAAGCTCATGCATTCTTGTTGCAGGACACATTGCTGAAGGAGCAGTATTCTTTTCATATGAATGGAAAAGCTTATCTGCTCGATTTATTGCTTCTTCCGTTCTTGGATAAAGTTTCTCAAAGAGCTCTGGATCATTCTTCCTATAATCACAATACGCTTCGAGAAGTTTTATGTATTGCTTTCTGCTTACTTCAGACTTCATCTCCTGAAAATGAAGCAGAAACCACAATTCAATACTTTCATTAGACCATGCAACTCTGTATTTTCGAGTGTCTCGCCTGCTTTCTGCACTGAATTGCGTATTGTCGAACGCGTCTTTCGGAAAATCATCTTTATCATATACGAGCCAAACCACTTCAGCTTTTGGACAGACTTTACCTACGGTTCTCTCCGCTTCTTCAAGAAGCGTCAGGCAGCTCTTTCCAAAGCCTTTCACGACTATCCTATCTCTTGTCGAAAATGCTCCGTACCTCATATTGATGTTTTTTGCAAACCCCTCAATATATGTAACTTCTGTCACGGTTCCTTCTGTGACGATGTACATAAACGGAGGAAGAGTTCCGATAACCGCTTTCTTTCTCTTCTTCATCTTCGCATCTGCTTTTCTCAGCCTCTGCCTAACATCCCCTTTTTTCTCTGGTTTATTGCTCATCTTTTCTCTCCCAATTCAAACCATGCATGATATATGGATCCGCACCATAATGTCCCTCAAGATAACGCTTACTGTAGACCTCATCCTTACGGACCTTCTGTCCTCTTCCATCGCGGAACGCAACCAATGAATAAAGATTGGATGAATAATCATGTCCCTGAGAACAGAACCAGATTTCATCTCTTCTGAACACATCAGGATTCATGTTCACCATATCATGGGAAGTAAGGATAAGCTGCGCACCTGCTTTGTTGACTGCAGGATTCTGGAACTGCTCAATGATATAACCAAGAATCTTCGGATGAAGTTTTGCATCTAGCTCATCAGCGATAAGCAGTCTTCCCTCTTCAAGACACATTTCTATTCGTGAAAGACAGCTGAAAAGCTTTCGTGTTCCGCTTGATTCCTCTTTCAAGTTCAGCTCGAATTTCTTTCCATTTACCTCATGTATAGTATAAATATCTATTATTCTGCCCTTTTCATCTTCTTCTATGCGGACATCTGTTATATTGATATCCATAGACTGAAGCATCGACAGCAGCTGCTTAAGTCTTTTCTTATCTTCCGGAATCAGTATATTCCTATCTCTTTGCGGATTATCATAATTCAGGATTGTAGAATACGAGAACCAGCTAATTGCTCTGTTGATGATATCAATATCATATGCTGTGGATATATATGATATAAGCGGAAAAGACGAGCGAACCTTATCCAGCGGAAGATTCTTCAGCTCCTCACCTGTCTCTATTCCTTCTGAAGAACGCTCAAATATAATCGAAGCTCTTCTTGCCCCTATTTTCTTCGAATACAGATTCTCCGAGACCACGGCACCATCTTTAATGGAAATCTCATATCGGAATTCATATCCATCTCTTCTGAAAAGCAGATCAAAATCCGTAGGGTGGTTTCTGCTCTCTTCATCAAATTTATAATAGATATCATGCCTAAGGCTTCCTCCGGAAAAATGAGGAACCTGCATTTCCGGCACTCTCATCTGCGTCATATAAATCGGGTTATTTACGAAATAAATCAGATATGCCAGAGCTTCAAGAACAGTGGACTTTCCTCCTCCATTCGGCCCATATATGGAAATGACAGGAAGATATTTTTCTCCATCTGAATCAACTATCAGGCTGTCACGCATCTCAGAAATCGACTCTGCACATAGATCAAGAAAAGCCTCATCCCTGAAAGAACCAAAGTTCTTAAATGTAAACTGACATAGCATCTCAGCGCTCCTTTCGAAAATTTCGTACAATACCAAACTACTAGCGGTAAAATATATTACTAATTCGATTAATTTGAGATTTTATCTCAAAAATATACCACAAGCAACAATAAATTCATATCAGATTTTCCTACTTGTAGAATCAGAACGGAAATTTACTACCGCCAATATACAAAATCAGAAAATTCTCGTTGCATTTAACAGATTGTTAACCTAGATTATTCTTATGACTGCAACCCTCGACAAGTCAAAACTGCTTTTTGACAACCGTTATCTCCGTCAGCTCATAATACCTCTGCTGATCGAAACCCTCCTTTCCGTAACCATAGGAATGATGGATACGATAATGGTATCCACAGTCGGTGAACATGCAGTCTCCGGCGTATCGCTCGTTGATTCAGTTGCTAACCTATTTGTATTCCTCTTCTCCGCTTTCGCAACAGGAGGCGCAGTAATCGCGTCACAGTATCTTGGAAAGAAAGATAAGGAAGCCGCATGCTTTTCAGCAAAGCAGCTGATGTATCTCTCATCTTCATTCTCCATTGCTGTATCGTTGATACTCCTCATATTCAGAGAACCGATGATGCACCTCGTATATGGATCAATAGAGGAAAGCGTCATGTCATCGGCCCTGGATTATCTTACACCGATACTACTCTCCTTCCCATTCCTTGCCGTGCTTAACAGCATCAACGCGCTCTTCAGATCAATGGGAAAAAGCAGCATTACGATGACCGTCTCGATAATAATGAACGTCATCAACGTAACGGGTAATGCGATACTCATTAACGTCGTGGGAATCGGAGCGATGGGAGCGGGAATCGCCTCGCTTCTATCAAGAGCAGTTGCCTGCTTCTTCATGCTTTATAAGATTACGAGGAAGAAGGAAGAAGTTCACATCGAGAAACCATTCAAGCTTGAAGTCGATTTCCCGATGATCGGAAGAGTTCTCAAGATTGCGCTTCCGTCAGGTATAGAGAACAGCATATTCCATATCGGAAAGATTCTTGTAAGCAGCACAGTGGCCTCATTTGGTACAGCTTCAATTGCAGCCAATGCTGTATTCAACGGCCTTGCAACATTCGCAAACATACCTGGAAACGCTGTAGGCATGGCCGCTGTCACAGTCATAGGACAATGCTGCGGTGCGCGTAATTATGATGCAGCCTCCTATTACGGTAAGAAGCTCATGAAACTTACATATCTCATGAACTTCTTCACCTGTACAACGATGTTCATACTCGCGCCAGAACTTGCACTTCTATACAGTCTTTCACCAGCCGCCTACTCTCTTGCTGTGGAAGCTACAAGACTCAACATGTTCCAGACTTTCCTCTTCTGGCCTCCGGCATTCACGATACCGAATTATCTCAGAGCAGCAGGAGATGCAAAATACACAATGGTCGTATCGATCATATCGATGTGGCTATTCCGTGTCGTGTTATCACGGATACTGGGAGTAAACCTTGGACTTGGATTCATCGGAGTGCTCTGGGGAATGTTCATCGACTGGTACTTCCGCGGCATCTGCTTCATCGTAAGATTCGCTAAAGGCGAATGGAAGAAAAAGACAGTGGTATGACACAAGCCATACCACACAGTCTCATTCGCACTTCCAGCTTTCTATTTTTCTTGTCTTAGAAGAGAAGCTTATACCCACCTTGTGAACTTTTAGTTTCCTGCGATTTATCATGCCAGCATACTTATTCACATAGCCTTTCGATTCTATCTGCGCAAGGGCTTCCTCGGCGTTTCCATCCACCTTCAGCTCGAAGATCCATAGCGAATCAGAGGTTATCACAACCTCATCAGCTCTTCCTCTGAGTCCCCTATCCTCTGTTATTGAATAGACACCTGTAAGGAAGAAAATCGCGTGGAAGATGGCATGATAAAATTTCTCCTTCTCATCTCCTATGAGTTCATATGAGAATGCATCAAAGTATTCTGCAAGTTTCTTCATAAGATTCTCTTCATTGCCATCCTGACAGGCAACGTAGAATTCCTTTGCCCATCCATCGAATTCCTTATTTTTATCCGAAGAATACTGCTCAATCAGATGATTCACGAAACTTGCCGCTACTTCTGCATTCGGGAAAGAGAGATGTATATATGGCTCATCGTAGCTTTCTATCGAAAGATAGCCTGTATAGTAGAGCATTGCAATCATCTTCCGCTCTGTAAGGTTCTTTTCCCTTATATCAGATATATCGAATGTATCAAAAGCGGTCATGGTTGCTTTCAGATCATCAGATGAGAGTATTTTGGAAAGATCGACATTCCTTGCAAGCGCTACAGCAAATGATGTAGCTCCTGTCTTTATCCAGTAATTGCTGAATGTGCATTCTTTATAAAAGAAGAAACCAATTGAAACAGGATTATAAACTCTGGTTTCAGATTCAGGAGAGAATCTGTAGCCATCATAATAATCCCTTATCTTCTCCCTGAATTCCTCCCTTGACTCATATACTCCGGAATTTGCCTCAAGGTATTCATCGATTCCTTCCCCGAAATACTCA
>JADIMF010000003.1 GCA_017694915.1 Candidatus Ornithospirochaeta stercoravium | reverse complement strand
GCATAGGGTGCTCAGGGCATGCTCGCCAGAGAGCCTGTGCACAGCCTCTAGCCTTTTTCTGAGTGGGGCATGAATATAGCAATCGCTTTTTTTAAGATAAGGTTCTCCTCCTCAAGGGCCGCATTCCTCTTCTGCAGCTCCTTGACCTGCTTTGCTGTGATCACCTCTCCGTCATCGGTCTTCACTGATGAGTAGTTCTTGATCCATTTTGCCAGCGCTGATTCTGACACGCCGTATTCACGGCACAGCTCCGCCTGGCTTTTGCCGTTGTTGTGCAGTGCCACTAGATTCTTCTTGAATTCCTCTTCGTATTTCGGCACATATGCCATTTGTCTTCTTCCTCCATTTCCTTGTCTATTTTTCTTTTTACTTCCTTTTCATTCATTTGTCTACTTTATTAGTATAAGTCCAGGTATGCCATCTATCCATAGACAGCACGATAGCGGAGGCAAGAGAGAAACCAGTGAAGGCTGAGAAGCCTGGGAAACGGAAGCGCGGAAGGAAGAGGAAAGGATCCGATGAGCCCACCATAGCTGAGGAGAAGGAGCAGCTGCATGATCTCATGGAGAACGGCGGTGTGGATGAATTCCTTTCCACTCTTGAGCATAGGTGCTCCGTGACCGGAAAGAAGAACAGCAAGGGAAATATGGAATGGTCCATAGGCTATAAGGCACATCTTGCAGTAGACGACAATGGCATAATAGTCGCCCACCATGTTACAGGAGCAAGCGTGCATGACAGCCAGGTTGCGATTCCCCTTATGAGGATGGCTGACAGGCGCTGTAATTATCTTTATGCGCTGATGGATGGCGGATATACAAGCGAGAGAATAGAGACGTTCGCGCATTCAATCGGCAAGGTGCCGATCATCGACAGGCATGCTGACAGGAACGGGAATAAGAAAGAGATGGAACCATGCAAAGCTGAGAGGTACAAGGCAAGGACAACAGTCGAGAGGACGAACAGCGAGCTGAAGGAGTGCTTCCTGCCTGGCAAGCTCTACTCTCGCGGCAAGAAAGGCATCTTCCAGATAGAGCTTTCAATCCTGATGCTGGATATAAAGAAGATCTCGGCAAGACTGAGAGCAGAATCCATAGCCCAAAAGACCGCTTAATGATCTTTTTTCCCTTTCAAGCCACGGCGACGGGGCTGCCTTTGCATGCCGTCATATGCAACTGGTTGAGCCTTCTCCCCTTATTGTCAAATGAGAATGGTTTTATGAAGGGATGGAACCCTATCATTTTGCATATTCATGTCCTTACAGGCGTATTTTCATTCAGTCATTTCGAGTTTTGAAAAAACCTCATTACATAAAGAATTATGAAATCTGTTTTAGCTTTTTGTGAAAAAATGGCCAGCTATAATTGCTGACCATCTTTGATTACAGTTTTTATTATCTCAGAAATCGAGAACTTCGATCTTCAGTACCTCGTAGTCATACTGTCTGCCGTTAATCTCGAACTGGACATCATCACCGGTTTTGTGATTAACAAGCTTCTGACCAAGCGGTGCGTTGAAGTCTATGATACCTTCCTCAGGATTCGATTCCCATCTTCCCATAAATGTATATACAACTTCCTTGTTCTCGATTCTGTCACGGAGAGTTACTCTCGTTCCGAAGCCGATGAGATCTGGAAGAACATCGGAAGGTGTCATAACACGTACTGTTGTCAGATCGTTATTAAGCTCGCCGATACGTCTCTCGAGCTCCCTCTTATGCTCCTTCGCATACTGGTACTCGCTGTTTTCCCTGAGGTCACCGAGCTCACGTGCAAAATTGATTTCCTTGAGTATCTCAGGCATCTGTACCGTGTTGATATCCTTAAGTTCATCCTTCTTCCTGTTGTAGCTTGCCTCTGTGCAGAGGAATCCTGAGACAACCTTCGGAGACTGCGGCTTTACAGGCTCAGGCTTCTTCTCATTGAAATCGTAGTCAGGGAAGCGGGAGAGGATCTTTGACTTGTAGGAAGCCTTCTCATCATTCTCAAGTCCTCCGTTAAAGAGGATGAGAGGACGTGCGTCATCTATATCCTCTCTTGATGCGGATGAAAGGAATCTGTCGATTGCCCTGTCATCAACAAGAGCCTTCCTCAGTGTCTTGATGTTCTTCCTGTTCTCCTGGTTATCAGCAGCTTTCGCTATGTGCGAGAGTGCCATGAGCTCAGCGCGGAATATCTGATCCCTTGTGACATCTGCCTTCTGGAGATCGCTATCTGAAAGATTTGCCTCACATGAGAAGAAGATGAATGAAGGAATGGCATCCCTGAAGGACTCCACAGTCTTCTTGATCAGAGCATAGTACACAACACCCTTTCTGAGTCTTCTGAGCTTCGTAGGAATATATGAATTGATATACTCCGGGAAGATGAGAACGAGGGTGTCAGCAGCAGCTGCCTTGTCATAATCGATGACTGCGTCGACGAATTCCTTCTTGAGGACAGTGCTGTCGATAGCCGCGAAGATCTCCTTGATCTCGCTTTCCTCGAGGTTCCTGTAAAGCGAGTCGAATGAGACATCGAAGGAAACAGGAACTTCCTTCTCGGAAAGATAATCGAGAAGAAGGACGGAAGCTATTCTAATCGAAAGCTGTGTCTTCTCAGAAGAAAGCTGATCCTGGAAGTAGGAGACCATCTCCATGAATGCATCCGAAGACTTCTCGATCTGCTTGTTAGAAAGAGCGTTGATGATTGCATCGACTCTTCCATAGAATGTCGTCTCGCCTCTGAAGATATAGAGCTGCTTCTCCTCTGGTGTCGAAGGATAAGCCATCAGCTGATATACATCGGTTGAACCGGGGATAATGCGGATATAGCTATTGTCCCTGAGCTCAAGCTTGATCTTATCGGAAATTTCCTTCCATTCAGATTCCGTAAGGATTGAAGGAACGACATCGTTCTTCATCTCCTTCAGCGTTTCCTTGTTATCAGCAGCGGAGTAGAGAAGGGTACGAACAAGCCAAGCAATACCGCCTTCTCCCATGATCTTAGCCTTGATCTTCGGAGCAGGAACGCCTTTCTTGATTACCTTCAGATTCTGCTTTGTAAGCGGAGTAAGTGCATCGAATGCGCTCTCGAGCTTTATCTCCTGGGTATCTGTCGCGCTGTAACGTACTGTGACAACTCTCTTCTCAACCTTGATGATGAGGCCGACACGTCTTGTAGCCTTCTGGAATACATAAGTGCCGACTGAGAATGCGATATCTTTCTCAAAAGCAGAGAGAGTCTTAACAGGATCCTTATCCTTGCTGAGGATGTTGTGATGCTTGAGGCATTCGGAAAGACGCTGTGACTCGCTGTACTTCAGCTTGATTGCTTCAATAAGCGCATTCCTTACATCCATGTCATCTGGTGTGAGCGTAAGGATTCTTCTTGAGATCTCAATCGTGTTGTCGAGATTGCGTCTGTACTCTGAAGATCCAGCTTCATGCGTATCTCTCTCCTTCGTCACATAAGAGAGGAGCAGGAGATAGAGATCCTTGCCAAGCTCAGGATTCTTTTCCGTCTCGTTCTCGGCGAATGATGAGTAGAACGGATAACCAGTTCTTCCGTTGTCGAGGAGCTTCCTGAAGATATCGACGATATGAGTCTCATCATCAGCCTTCTGAAGCCTGAGAAGCGCTCTCTGGTAGTAATTCATCGCCTTCTGCTTGTCGCCCTTCGCCTCGAAGTGATCTGCGACAACGATGATTATCTCCTTATCGGAGCTGTCTGAGCGAACAAGACGCTCATAGTAATCCCACTTCTCGTCCTCGTTTCCCATCTGGTCTGCAACATCTCCAAGAACGCGAAGCGCCTTCGATGATTCGCCTGCAGAGAGTATAAGAGCACCGATGTACTTAACAACATCCCAGTTTCCCGCTTCATAGAAGGAAAGAAGAAGGTTGTTTAGTCGCATTGAGTACTCATGAGGACGCAGCATAAGGGAAATGCGCCCTACGATGTAGTTGAGGATGATTGAATCCTCATTATTCTCAAGCTCGCTCTTCGCCTCGTCGCGAAGATCCATTTTCGTATCATCATCGGCAATAGCCTGAAGTTCCTTATCAATCTTTTCAAAGGCATCTACCTTGTAGCTGGATGCCATTCTGGAACCGAGGTTTTTCTCCTCGCTCAAAAGCTCTTTGAAATCAAACATGACAAGCTCCTTTGAAAACAAAAACCGGGCAGACTAAGCACTGCTCGGAAATCCACTATTGATAATAGCACACCTTCTTTCATTTGGCAAACTTAAAGCTAAAATGTATAATCTGGTTATGAGCGCAAGAAGCCTGATGATATCGCCTTCGATTCTGGGCGGTAATTTCTCGAATACAGCTGATGATATCGCCGCAATTGCCGCTTCCGGTGCGGATTATGCGCATTTTGATGTGATGGACGGACACTTCGTCCCTGAGATTACATTCGGTGCGAAGATGATAGAGGATGCAAGGCCTCTGACGGATCTCATCTTTGATGTTCATCTCATGATTGAGAAGCCTGAATTGTCAGTTGAAAGGTTCGCCAAAGCTGGCGCTGGGATAATAACAGTACATGCTGAGGCTACCCGTCATATATGGCGTACTCTTTCGCTTATCAAGGAATGCGGAGCTGAAGCAGGTGTTGCAATAAACCCTGGTACTCCTGTCTCATTCATCGAATCAGTGCTTCCCATTGCTGACTATATTCTCGTCATGACTGTCAATCCTGGATGGAGTGGTCAGCGTTTCATTCCGGAATGCATGGATAAGATCGCTGAACTTGATCAGAGAAGGCATGATGACGGCTATGGTTACCTTATCGAAGCCGATGGCGGAATAGGTCTTGGAAATGTGAAGGCTCTTTTCGATGCTGGAATGGATATGGCTGTAGTCGGTTCAGCATTCTTCAGGGAAGATGATAAAGCAGCGTTCGTCTCGCAGATGCAGGAGCGTTGTCTATGAAAGCTGTCATACAGCGTGCTGAGGATGCTTCCTGTACCGTTGACGGTGCTGTCACCGGTCATATCGGGAAAGGTCTTGTGATCTATTTCGGTGTAGACAGAGGTGATGACGAGTCAATTCTTGAAAAATTCATATCGAAAATGCTGAAACTGAGGATTTTTGAGGATGAAAAAGGGAAAATGAACCTATCTATAAAGGATATAGGAGGCGAGATTCTCTTTATAAGCCAGTTCACGCTATCTGCAGATGTCTATCATGGCAACAGGCCATCCTTTGACTATGCAGAAGTTCCTGAAAAGGCTTCTTCTATGTATTTAAAAGCGGCGGAGATGATCCGTAACGAAGGGATAAAAACTGAGCTTGGTGTATTCGGTGCACATATGGAGATCAGGTATATGAATCCGGGACCTGCGACATTCGTTCTCGATTCATCCTGTTTCCCTGGACTGAAATAGACCGGCACTAGGAGGATGAAATGGCAAAAACTGCCGATAATAATGATAATCTCAAGGGCAAACGTGAAGCTCTTGAAGCTGCTAGACTGCAGATAGACAAACAGTTCGGAAAGGGTTCGCTGATGAAGCTCGGCGACAACAAGGAAACACTTGATGTCGATGTGATTCCATCCGGCTCTATTCTCCTCGATGAAGCGCTTGGTGTAGGTGGTTATCCCAAAGGAAGGATCATTGAGATATACGGACCTGAATCATCTGGAAAGACAACGCTTGCGCTCCATGCCATCGCAGAAAGCCAGAAGAAAGGCGGAATCGCAGCATTCATCGATGCAGAGCATGCCCTTGATCCGGGTTATGCAAGAGCACTTGGCGTTAATATCGATGAGCTGTGGATCTCTCAGCCTGATAATGGCGAACAGGCGCTTGAGATAACTGAGTCTCTTGTCCGTTCCGGCGCTGTCGACATCATCGTTGTCGATTCCGTTGCAGCTCTTACTCCTCAGGCTGAGATTGAAGGCGATATGGGAGACAGCCATGTCGGACTTCAGGCAAGGCTTATGAGCCAGGCGCTCCGCAAGCTTACCGGAATCCTTTCGAAATCGAATACGACAATCATCTTCATCAACCAGATAAGAATGAAGATAGGTGTCATGTTCGGAAATCCTGAGACTACAACTGGCGGAAACGCCCTTAAGTTCTATGCTTCTGTAAGAATGGATGTGCGCCGCATAGAAAGCATCGGCAAGAGCGCTGATGAGGTGACAGGAAACAGGGTAAGGGTCAAAATCGTCAAGAATAAGGTTGCACCTCCTTTCAGGAAGTGTGAGCTTGATCTTCTTTTCGGTACAGGCATCTCATATACTGGATCGCTTCTTGATGCCGCGCTGAAATATGGTCTTATCGAGAAAGCCGGTGCATGGTATTCATACAATGGCGAAAAGATAGGACAGGGCAGGGATAAGACGCTTGAGTATATCTCAGCAAATCCTGACTTCGCGGCAGAGCTTGATGCGAAGCTCCGGGATATCATGTTCCCGAAGAAAGAAGAGAGGACAGCGCCTTCCGTCACTGCAGAAGGTGAGATTGTTGAGTAATAATCATACGGTAGGTATAATCGCACTCTATGAGCGATGAGAGAGATGTACTCCTTGATAGGAGGGAAGAGAAGTATGAGTATCATGTGGAAGGTTTCGATGGTCCGCTTGATGTACTTCTCTTCCTCATCAAAAAGAATGAACTGAATATTTACAATATCGATATTTCGCTCATAACAGAGCAGTTCCTAGAATATATCAGGGAGCATGAAGCTGAAATCGAGGAGCTTTCTGATTTCTATCAGATGGCAGCCGAATTGCTTTATATAAAGAGCAGGACGCTTCTTCCTACTGAAATCGATAATGACGATGACGAGTTTGAAGATCCGCGACAGGAACTTGTCGATAAGCTCATTGAATACCAGAAATACAAGAAGTATACAGAGCTACTCATAAACGGACGGGCGAACAATTCCTTCCATATAGAGCGGAACGAGAACTTCTTCCTCGTCCCGTTTGAAGGCAAAGATCTTTTCAGAGGTGTGACTGCTGAGAAGCTTCTGAAGACCTTCACTGAGCTGATGTCCAGAAGGGAGCCTGAGGCGATCTCAAAGATATTCAATACATATGAGGAAGTCTCCCTTGAGGAGAAGAAAGCGCTTCTTCTTGAGCTTCTTGAGACCAAGGATAAATTCCTTCTGGATGATCTCATTGTCCATCCTGAACATAAAATGCATATAATCTGTGCATTCATGACAATCCTTGAAGCTGCATGGAATCATCTGATCATCCTCTATCAGCCAGATGATTTCGGTACTATATATATCGTGAAAAGACCTGCGGACTGGGATCCAGAGCTTGCAGATCAGTATGATCTTGAATATGACCAGATGATAGAGGAAGATCTCGCCGATCCTTCTGATTTCTCAATCCTCACGAAAGAAGCAGAGGAAAGGATAAGGAAAGAGGAAGAAGAGGCAAGGAAAGACGAAGTTGAGTTCATCGGAGAAGAGGAAGAGATAGACCTCGACGAAGATGAGGCTATGGGAGGAGATGATGGCACGGATGATGCTCAGTGATGAGGCAAGGCTATGCGAGGCAGTGCTTTTCATAGAAAATCAGCCGCTCACGCTCGACAGGATCGTTGAGCTGACAGGTATCAGACCTGACAGGGCTGAGGATGCTATCCAGGAGCTGAAGGAAGATTATGCGGACAGGGGAAGCGGACTTGTCATATCCGATGAAGATGATCTTTTCTCGTTCAATCCTTCTCCAGAGCTCTATCCAGCGCTTAAGCAGAACTATGGAAGAAAAGTCGATAAGAGGCTTTCAAGGGCAGCACTTGAGACACTTGCAATAGTAGCTTATAAGCAGCCTGTGACAAGAAGCGAGATAAAAGGCATTAGAGGCGTTGATTCCGACTCCATCGTAAAGCTTCTCAGGGAAAAGGATTATATAAAGGTAGTCGGCAGAAGCAGCGCGCAGGGACACCCCTGTCTGTACAGCACGACGAGGAAGTTCCTCTTCGAGTTCAAGCTCACATCGATTTCTGACCTTCCGAAGCTCTCGGAAATAGACAGGCTGAGATTCGAGGATGAGGAAGAGGATAAAGAGGATGATATCTTCTCCTCTGAAGAGGAAGATGTGGAAAGGGAGAGCTATGAGATTGAGACAGGTGCGGTTGAGTCACTTGATCTCTCTTCTGACGATCTTCCGAAGAGACGCAATACAAGAAAGAAGAAAACAGATGATAATATCGAAGTGAATGATGAGACATCATCCACTGAAAATGGAGACGAATGATGGAAAGCAAAGCGAGAGGACAGGCAAATCTCAGAGTAGAGTTCCCTATGAGGCTGCAGGCATATATGGCCAAATGCGGCGTAGGTTCAAGAAGAGCATGTGAAAGCCTTATTGCAGAAGGCCGTGTCATGGTGAACAACAAAATCGTCAGGGAAATGGGTACAAAGGTCGATAAGGACGATGTTGTCCAGGTCGATACAGAGACCATTGAGCTTGAGGACAAGCTGTATTATATCGCTCTCAATAAACCGAGGGGATATGTATGCACGAACTATGATCCGAATGAGACGAAGTATGCAAGAGACCTTATCGATATAAGGGACAACAGCCTGCTTTTCAACGTTGGGCGTCTGGATAAGGATTCCACGGGACTTATCATATTCACCAATGATGGCGATTTCGCCAACAAGATGATGCATCCCCGCTATCAGGTGGAGAAGGAATATATCGTCAAACTCGACAGACCTGTCGTAATTGAGGATCTGCAGCGTGCTATCAAAGGTATCTATATTGATATCCCTAAACCATATAAGATTCTCAGATACGATCTTATGCCGCAGACAAGGCAGTTCGTGAGAGTCACGCTCATAGAGGGAAAGAACAGGGAAATCAGAAAGATATTCTCCTATCTCGGATACGATGTGAAATCGCTTACGAGAATAAGAGTAGGGTGTGTGGAACTGGATGATCTCAGGCCTGGTGAATTCAGGAATCTCACAAGAGAGGAGATCTCGGGACTTCTTTCCGGAAAAGGTTCCTCTCAGGCAAAGAGGAAGAGGACGATAACGCTCAAGGAGAAAAGAGATGATAATCGCGATTGACGGACCTGCAGGATCGGGGAAAAGCACCATCGCACGTAAGGTTGCGGAAAGCCTTGGATTTTATTTTCTTAATACTGGTTCCTTTTACAGGGCATATACGCTCTCGGCGCTGAGAAACGGAATCGATCCTCTTGATAAGGATGCTGTGCTTGAGTGCGCAAAGAAGACTTCGATAACAGTCAGAGATGGAGCTATCTGCATCGACGGTATCGACGAGGAGGCGAATCTCCACACGAGTGCTGTTGATAAGTATGCTTCGCAGGTATCTTCAGATCCGAGAATCAGGGAGATGGTCAACAGCGCAGTCAGGAAAATCGCAGAGGGAATGAACATAGTCACAGAAGGCCGTGATACGACGACAGTCATCTTCCCGAACGCGGATTTCAAGTTCTACTTCGATGCGGCTCCTGAGGTAAGGGCCGAGCGCCGTCTGAAGGACCAGCCGGACGAGGATTTCGAGACGATTCTCCGTTCCATAAAGGAGCGTGACAAGCGGGATATCGAGAAGGCGACAGGTGCTTTGAAAATAGCTGAGGATGCCGAGTATATCGACACCTCTCTATTGACCATAAATCAAGTTTGTGAGAGAGTAATTAAGACTGTCAGGAAAGATTCCTGAGGGTATATCAGTTGGTAGGAGCAGTGAAAGTGGAAAATGAAACTCAGATGACTGAAAAGCAGTCTTATCTGCAGCAGCATCTTATGTCAATTCCGGAATTAGAAGTCGGTCAGATCGTAACCGGTACTGTAGTACAGACAAATGACGAATCAGTTCTTGTAGATATCGGCTACAAGAGTGAGGGCAAGATCCCAGTGGATGAGTTCATGGAACTCCCGAAGCTCGGTGATAAGGTAGCCGTTACAATAGTTAAGCTTGATGACGGACGCGGTCAGGTTGTTGTATCCAAGAAGAGGGCAGAGGCCAAAGAGAAAGCAGAGATGCTTAAGAAGGCAGCTGACGACAGATCACCTGTTCTTGGTAAGTTCGTGAAGGTTATCAAGGGTGGTTATGAAGTAGATCTCGGTGCAGATTACAAGGGATTCTGCCCGCTCTCAAAGGCAGATGTTGTCCGCGTTGAGGAGCCAGAGAGCCTCATCGGCAAGACAGACTACTTCGTTATCGACAAGTTCCACGCAGGAACAAAGCTTAAGAGCGTTGTATCCCGCCGTGAATATCTTGAGAAGAAGATCAAGGAGAACAAGGAAGCTTTCTTCAAGACTGTACAGATCGGTGACGTTGTACAGGGTGAGGTAAAGTCCTTCACATCCTTCGGTGCATTCATCGACCTCGGTGGTTTCGATGGCCTTCTTCATATCAATGATATGTCATGGGGTCATGTAACAAGACCAAAGGATTTCGTAAAGAAGGGACAGATTGTACAGCTGAGACTCATCAACATCGATCCAGAGACTCAGAAGATAAACCTTTCTCTCAAGCACATGACACCGGATCCTTGGACAACATTCGAGGACAGATATCAGGTTGGCGATGTTGTTAAGAGACCTGTCACAAAGATCACATCATTCGGTGTTTTCATTGAGCTTGAGCCTGGTATCGAAGGTCTTGCTCATATCTCAGAGCTTTCATGGACTAAGAGAATCACGAACCCGAAGGATCTCGTATCCATCGGTGATGTCGTTGAGGCAAAGATCCTTGGCTATGATCTCGACAAGAAGAGAGTATCCCTCGGCCTTAAGCAGCTTCAGGACAATCCTTGGGACACAATCAACGAGCGCTATCCGTTCGGTAAGGTTGTCAAGGGACCAGTTGTGAAGGTCACACAGAGCGGTGCTTTCGTTAACCTTGAAGATGGTATTGATGGATTCCTTCATATCGATGACATCTCCTGGACAAAGAAGATTAAGAACATGGATCAGTTCTGCAAGGAAGGTGATGTAATCGAGGTTGCAGTTGCACGTGTTGAGCCTGAGAACAGAAGAATCAGACTTTCCGTAAAGCAGCTCGAGGGCAATCCTTGGAGCACACTGAAGAAGGACTATCCGAAGTATTCTACAATCACTGGAACAATCAGCAGTGTTGCTGACTTCGGTGTATTCGTAAAGGTCCTCGGTGATATCGAAGGTCTTATCTCCAAGTTCAACCTTGTTGGACCAGATGAAGAGTACAAGGATGAGGTTCTTGAAAGCTACAAGGAGAAGATTGGTCAGCCAATTACTGCAATGGTGATTGACATCAATCCACAGGCTCAGAAGCTCAGCCTCTCCATCAAGGAGATGATTAAGCGTTCTCAGGAATCCGAAATGGCTAAGTACATGGCTGATACGAAGGAGGATGAAGATACATACAACCCCTTCGCAGAGATGCTTAAGTCAAACAAGGAAGACAACTGATAAATAGGACTGCGGGGAAACCCGCAGTTTCCTGAATGAGGACGTTACGATGGAAAAGGAAAAGAACCTTACTGGATCCCAGAGGGTCGAGAATAAACTTGATTCATTCATAGGCAAGAACAGGAAGATACTCCTTATTGTAGGCATCGTCGTTCTTGTCGCTGTGATTGCTGTCTGTGTTGCTGTTGGCGTTGTACAGAGCAATACTGAGAAGAAGTTCAATGCACTTGCAGAGCTTGAGGGACAGTACGAGACAATCGCCTCTCTTGACAGCACGAGTGCTGAGTATTCTGATAGCGTAGCAGCATTTACAACTGCAGCTGACAGTCTCATCTCTTCAGCTTCTCTCAACAGCTATCCAGGAGCAAAGGCTGCTCTTCTCAAGGCTGATCTTGCATTCGCAGAAGGTGATTACCAGACTGCTGCAGATGGCTATATCGCTGTTTCAGAGGCACAGTCAAAGACATATCTTGCTCCGCTCTGCATCATGAACGCGGCAGCATGCTATGAGAACCTTGGAGATAACGATACAGCAATCGGCCTTTACAATCAGGTTATTAATACCTATGGCGATTCAAATGCATTTGCTCCTAAAGCTATGTTTGCAATCGGCAGAATTTACGATGCAATGGGCGATACTGAACTTGCAAGAGCTGAATTCGAGACTCTTACAGGTCTTTATCTCGTACCGGAGAACGGGGGATCTCCAAGCGAATATGCACGTATGGCTGAGGCATACCTGATTAATTACGCTGAGTAATTATTATCTGGAGGACGCATGAAGATAGGGAAGAAGAGGATATTCCTTACTCTATTTGTATGCGTCCTTTTTTCTGTCCTTATATCATGCGGAATTCCAAGAATGTTCCCATGGAGAAGGGGAAGCCAATTTGAGATGGACGGTAGCCATCTCCAGTTTTTTCTATCTTTTCATGTAGATAACGACACTCCTGAAGGCGATAACATCACTCTTGTTCCTCGCCTCGATACACCTGTTCTTCGTTTTTATTATCTCGTTGTTCCTAACACATCGGCACAGGCTTCCAATCTTACGACTGTCGACAGGATCATAACCAGTTTCGGAAGCAGATACTCATCAAGCATCCCTAAGACTTTTGGTAGCGGAGAGGCTGCATACACAACTTCATATACATATGATACAGCAACTAGCGACAGCATTGCTGTAAGCCTTTATGAGCTATCTATCGTTACACTTGATGATAATTGCAATATGGTGAGATACGAACCATCCTCTGCATATTTTGAGGGTATTGGATTCTTCTCAGCTGTAGGTGAATCTGGGACTGATACGGAAACACCTCCAGATAGCGAAGGAACGCCATCAGAGCCATCAGATCCGGAAGGTGGTGATGGAACCTCAGATTCTCCAAGCGACGCTCCCACAGGTGAATTTGCAAGGGAGTATGAAGCAACATATTCATTCTCACCGGTTCCTGCAAATGAAGGTGGATATTACGTTCAGCTTATTCTCAATGGAGATGAGAATCACCCATATTACCTTGCAAGATCGAATGGTGAGCCTTTTACAATCAGAACAGATGACTATATAAACACACGCAGTGGCCAGCACAGGGAATTCCTTCTTGAGGATAAGGATGAGGTAACTCAGCCTCAGATCAGAATCTATACAGCTGCATCCTTCACCTTCGAAGGTTATACAACACGTGCTACGGTAACAACGGATTCAACTACTTCAAGCGGTTATCAGCTGCTTGGTATATTCTGATTTCTACAGTCCAAGCTCCTGTTTCAGAGATAAGATATCCAAGAGAATCTCACCGAAAGAAACAGCCTTTATATAAATCTCCAAAATATAAACAGTGGATTTTGGTTTTTATTAAGAAAATAAAAATCAATCACAGTAATTTGTAAGGAATAACACATCATAGCCTGATAGCTCGACATCTATTCCTGGTTCAGCTTCTTTGCCAGTCAGTAGATCCTTGAAAATTCCAGTGAAATAATCAAAATGTGCATGCTGTGTTTCGTGGGAATAATTGAAGACAGCAAGCAGTACCTTCTCCCCATCTCGTCTCCGGAGAGCGAAAACCTTATCGTTATGGCTATCCCATGTAAAGACTTCCGCATCAGGTGAGAATAATGAAGACCCTTTTCGGATACCTTCGAGTACTTTAAGTATGGAAAAAAGCCTGTTCTCAACAGTTCCTTTGAGGTTTATATTATTCGCCTTATCCCAGTCAAAGAACGGACGGTGCAGATAGCGAGAATCATCTTTCTTCTCCTTGTTAAGCATATAGCTTTCATCATTGAGCATGCCGATTTCATCACCGCTGTTTATTAGAGGAAGGCCTTTAAGGGCAAAAACAGTACTATAGATAAGCCTGAACCTGCTTATTGCTTTTTCTTTTTCTTCATCAGATTCATAGCTTTCAAGCCCGATAAGTGAAGCAGTTGTTCCGACGGTCCTGGCATCGAGTGTCTTCTCATCGTAATTATAGATTCCGCCTTTAGCATAGGACCCAGGGAATTTTCCTGCCCAGAATTGATACTGGTATATCTTATGAAGAAGAGGATCTATTCCTATTTCGCTTTCCTTGTTCTCATCGAATCCCCATCCGATGTCATCATGACAACGAACATAATTTACAAAATAAGCGTGTGGAGGAAGAGTAAGCAGATCTTCAATCTGATACTTAAGGAGCCTAATATCTTCTGAGGCAAGAGCCCCCCAGATGTTCACCATCGAGGAAACACCATATAGTATATGGCATTCAGGTTTATCAGAAGTACCGAAATATGCAGCAAGCTCTTTTGGAGCCATTACAACCTCACCTTTGAGAATAGTTGCAGGAGCCACCGTCTCAAGGATGATGCGTATCATGCGTACTATTGTATGTACATTAGGAAGATTGCGGCAGTTTGTTCCGAGTTCTTTCCAGATGTAGGGGACTGCATCAAGACGAAACACCTCAACACCTTTGTTTGCCCAAAACATCATTGCCGATACGATAGAATTGAAGACTGCAGGGTTATGATAATTCAGATCCCACTGCTTTGGGTAGAAAGTCGAAAGCACCCATCTCCCCATTTCCTCTGAATATATGAAATTGCCAGGAGCAGTTTCCGGAAAAACCTCAGGAACTGTCTTCTCATATGCATCAGGTATCGTTCTGTCAGGAAATGTGATATACATCTCCTGAGCTCTTTTATCGCCCTTTTTTGCTTTAATTGCCCATTCATGCTCATCTGAAGTATGGTTCATAACGAAATCCATACAAAGGCTGATGCCGTTATCTCTCAGCACATCCGCAAGGTTCTCAACATCATTGACCGTACCAAGCTTATCATCTGTAGAGAGAAAGTCACTGACAGCAAAACCACCATCATTATCTTTTTCCGGAGTCTTCATGAAAGGCATAAGATGCAGGTATGTAATACCAAGTTGTCTAAGATAACTTACTTTATCTGCGATTCCTTTAAATGTACCTGCAAAGAGATTTGTATACATTGTCTCAGCAACCATCGAGCTATCAAGGTACCATTTTGGATTATCAATACGCCTTTCATCCAGCTTACGGAGATCATTCTTCCTCTCAGAAGCATATTTTTCCATCGAACTTTCAAGCGAAGCAAGCATATCTCTGTTGTCATACAACTCCATATAAAGCCATTCAAGTTCGTTTTTAATGGACCTGAATCTTTCAGGATATGCCATAGTCACCTCCGGATGTTAAGCGCTTATTATAATATGATTCAATTTTGCACTGTGCAAGTCAAATTGATATTGTGCTACTATATTAGAGGAGGATATATGGCAACAATCAAAGATGTAGCTGCTGAGGCTGGACTAAGTGTCGGAACTGTTTCAAGGATCCTGAACAATAGGGGATATATCAGTCCGAAAGCCAGAGAAAAAGTTGAGAACGCAATGCGTAAGCTTAAGTACCAGCCGAATGAAATTGCACGTTCTCTTAGCCAGAGCAACTCATCAATGGTCGGGATAATTATCCCAACGCTTCTCAATCCATATTTCTCCACACTTTTCAAATATCTCGACGACGAGCTTGATGCTAGAGGTATGCAACCTCTTATTTTTATCTCAGACGGAGATGATGACAAGGAGATTCGATTCCTTGATAAATGCAAGAAAAATAGGGTTTCAGGGATTATCCTTTGTTCTGGCAATTTCAAGGCTGTAAGGCTTGTTGATTATGGTGTACCTATTGTTTCAATAGAAAGAATGGGTCTTGAAGGTGCAATTTCTGTTGTATGCGATAATTACAATGGCGGAAAGCTTGCCGCAAGGCATCTGATTGAAAGAGGTTGCAGGCATCTTGTGATGATAGCTGGTGATCAGGATGAGGCGATGCCAGCAGACAGCAGAGTTTGTGGATTCGAAGAATGTGCAAAAGCCGCTGGTCTTGGCACGACAATCACTCATGCAACAAAAGAGATGTTCCATTCACAGGATTATCGTGCTCTTGTTGAATCAGTTTTCAGCAGAAATCCTGAAATGGACGGTCTGTTCTGTTCAAGCGATATTATTGCAGCAACAGCGGTGAAGATTGCATCTGAGAAGAATATCTCCGTTCCATCTTCGCTTAAAATCATTGGATTTGATGATACTTGGTTTTCCTCATCAATTACACCTAGCCTTACTACTATCAGACAGCCGATGAAGGAAATGGCAATGCTGGCAATTTCTTCTCTTGAAGCGGCATGGAAGGCTGGCTCATTCCCATCATCCATGATCAAGCTTGATGTCTCGCTTATAATCCGTGAAAGCACTTGATATGTTGACCGTTTACCACATCTTTGGATAATACTGAGGTTGGAGGTTCATTGTGAAAATCCTTGTCATCTCAGATGTTCACAGCAACAGGCAAGCTCTTGAAGCGGTTCTTGGAAACGAAGGTAGTGTCGATCTGCTGGTATTCGCAGGTGATATCGTAGATTACGGAATCGATCCGGTATTCACTGTTGATTTCTTCCGGACATATAATAAACCTTCCTGCATTGTACGAGGAAACCATGATGATCATCTAATCAGAATCTTCAGAAGCGGTGAGTGGAAGACCGTTGAAGGGGAGGATTTTAAATGGGTACACCATAATTGCCGTCTTCTCGATAAGAATCGTGTTGATTTTCTTGATACACTTCCATATCACATTTCATTTACAGCAGATGGATATGATTATATCATCCAGCATCAATATGACGATAAATACGGTATCGTCGAATCTCCTTATGCTTTCGATAAATACTGGGATGAAAACTGGAAGGGGCAGGGGGCTGACAGTGCTGGTCGTCGCCTGATATTCGGCCATTCCCATAGACAGTGCGTTCATATTCTGCAAGGTGACAGGATGTGGCTTAATCCTGGAAGCATTTCCTACAGACGTCCTGATGATCCTGATAAGAGTGCCCAGTACATGGTTATCGAAGATGGGGAAATCTTATTCAAGAGTTGTCATTATGATAGAAGCGTGCAGAAAGCCGAAGCCGATAAATATCGCCTCAACGGCGGTATGATGAAGACCGAAATCCAGGATTTCATGTTCTTTTTTGGTGATGCGAAAACTTCCAGAGATCCTCTTCTGTAAAACATTCGTTATTTTTCTGTTAAACGTTTTCATTTTGTAATTATTTGTGTTGACAAGTGAAAATAGGGATATATACTGGGGTTGGTTTTAAAAATATATCAACCGTTTAACATTTTTAAAGGAGGTCAATCATGAAAAAACTGATTACTCTTGCAGTGCTTGCTCTCTACGCTATTTTTGCAGTTGCAGCAGGTGGTTCAAAAGAAGCGGCCAAAACATCTTCTGATGGTCCTGTAAACATCAAGGTATGGGTCAGCAGTGGATCCGAAGACGATAAATACAAGGAAATCCTGGACAGAATCGAAGCTGAGACAGGTATAGTTATCACAGATGAATATTATCCTAAGGATGAACTTGATCAGAAGCTTCAGGTTTCTCCTCTTGTCGGAGATACACCAGAGCTTATCATCGCTGACTATCTTATGATTCCTTCATACTACACATCTGGCCTCATTCAGCCTCTTGATGAATACATGCCAAAGGATCTCTATGAAGATTTTATCCCATCGGTAAAGAATGAGACGAATTACGATGGACAGATTGTTTCAATCGCACAGTTCGATGCAGGAATGGCTCTATGGGCTAATAAGTCAATGCTTGAGAACGCTGGTGTCAGAATTCCAGAGAGCTGGGAAGATGCTTGGACAAAGGAAGAATTTGAGGATGCTCTTGAGAAACTTCAGGAAAGTGGTGTTCCATATCCGCTTTATATACGCCAGAACAAGACTTCTTCGCTTTATTTCCAGTATATGCCATTCCTTGCTTCATTCGGAGGATCTTATCTTGATGAGAATACAATGCTTACAACTGGAGCTCTTGACAGCGAAGGTACAGTAGCTGCTTTTGAGTATCTGCAATGGATGGTTGATCAGAATTATATAAATGGAGCATGCGACTATGAGAACGGCTTCTATGAAAGAAAGGAAAGTGCTCTTGCACTTCTTGGACACTGGAAGTATGCAGATCATGTGAATTTCCTTGGTGATGATGCGATTCTCGTTCCATGCCCGGATCTTGGCGGTGGAGTATTCTCCTGCTCAGGTTCAACAGTATGGGCAATGACAACAGCTGCTGCTGATAACGGAAAAGCTGAAGCTGCATGGACAATTCTTGAGAAAGCTCTCGAACCAGAGAACATCCTCACCGTTACAGATTTCAATGGTGCAATTCCTTCAAGAATTTCCGTAATGGATCAGGTTGAGAATCTCAAAGAAGGCGGAAGACTCTACCTTTACAGAAAGCAGCTTGAGGATGGAATCTCCGTTCTTCGTCCGCTTACACCTGCACACATGACAATCTACAATGCAATGCAGTCGGTATACAGCGATGTAATCGGAGGAGCAGATCCATATACAGCTCTCCACAATGCTTCACAGGAGATTGATGAAGTAATCATTGATAACGGCTGGAATAACTAAAAAGCCATAATCTGTTAAGCCGCACAGGATCGAACCTCTGCGGCTTCTGTTTCAATAAGGAGGATAGCATGAAAAGAGGATTAAAGCATGATCAGGCTAAGGTTGCATGGCTCTTCTCTGCACCAGCGCTTGTTCTGATTTCTCTATTCATATTCCTGCCATTCCTAATGTCTCTATTCTATTCATTCACAGATAAGATGCTTGTTATGCGACCAGGGCGTAGCGTCGAATTCGTAGGTTTTGAAAATTTCATCAAGGTTTTTACGAATGGGACAACGAGGCAATCGTTTATCAATACCGGTATCTACGCAATAATGGTCGTTCCTGCAGTTGTTGTTCTTGGTACGGTACTCGCGGTATTTGTTAATAGGCCTGGCAAAAGTGTAAAGGTTTTCCGGGCGATCTACTTCAGTCCACAGGTCGTTACAATGACAGTCGTCGCTGTTGTATGGTCATTCATATTCTCACCAGGGGAAACCGGAATAATGAATTCAATTCTCCGTTTATTCGGAGTTGAGTCAAAGACATGGCTGCAGGATCCTGATCTAGCGCTAGGCTGCCTTGCCGTAATGTATATATGGCAGACTCTTGGACTTGAGATGCTTATAATCCTCGGTGGCTTGCAGTATATTCCAGGTGAACTATATGAGGCATGCATGCTTGATGGTTGCGGTGCTGTGAAGCGTTTCTGGTATGTGACGGTACCTTTACTTCGGAATACCATGGTATATGTGCTTGTTTCTGTGACTATTGTCACTCTCAAGCTCTTTACTCAGGTATATGTCCTTACGAATGGTGGACCAAGCAATTCAACTGTATCGGTTGTTTATCAGCTGTACAGGGTAGGATTCCTTAATAATCAGCAGGGATATTCTTCTGCTATAGCGGTTGTTTTCTTCTTCATAGTGCTTGCTATATCGCTTCTGCAGAATTATCTGATGAGGGAGAAATGATATGCAGGCAATGTCAGAAACAAGAACAAGAACATTTAAGATTGTAATCATGGTTCTATATGTATTGGTAGCATGCGTATTCATTCTTCCAATACTTTACATGTTTGTTTCATCTTTCAAGACCGATTCGCAGATTGTTAGCGATATGTCTACAGTGAAAGCATTCCTTCCTACGGGAAAGCTCAGCCTGTCGAATTATTCAACTATAATGGTTGAAGGACAGTTCTGGAGATTCTTCAGGAATTCAGCTCTTATTGCCATACTAAACGTAAGCATTGAAATCGTTGTAAACTCGATGATCGGCTATGCACTTGGTATGCTTGCTTTCAAAGGCAAGGGCGTGATTATATCTCTGGTTATCGCGCTAGCGGTTGTCCCTACAGAATCTGTCATCATCAACAAATTCATCGTTGTCAATTCAATGGGGCTTATGAATTCGATATGGGGTCTTGCGATTCCATCCGCGGGTTATCCGATGTTCATTTTCCTTTTTTACAACCACTTCAAAGGAATGCCAATGGAACTTGTTGAAGCTGCAGTAGTCGATGGTGAGAAGTATTCCGGGGTTTTTTGGAAGATAATGCTTCCGCTCTCGAAACCTATTGTAGCAACGGTTGCGATAATGGGCTTTATCAGGATCTGGGGAGATGTTCTGTGGCCAACTCTTGTCACAAGAGATGAGACTTGGAGAACACTGCCGTTGGCCCTCAGAGCGCTTTCTACTGATGTTTATGTATTCTGGGGACAGATTTTTGCCTTCTCATCGCTTATGACATTACCGGTCCTCATTCTTTTCCTTATATTCCAGAAACAGTTTATACAATCACTAACAATGACTGGAATTAAAGGATGATATCAAGGGCGCGGAAACGCGCCTTTTTCTATCATTGCTTATTCACTATAATCTTAATATGCTCACTATTACTGTTGGCCGGACTGACGAAGACTACACGACAATCCAGGAAGCTTTGAATGCAATTCCTTATAACACTGAAGCCGAGATTATAATCAGCGAGGGTATTTACAGGGAAAAACTCTTCTCAGATAAGAAATCTCTTTCTATAAGAGGAGAGGGGAATGTCACTATTTCCTGGAATGATTTCGGCTACGATATCCTTGATAGAAACAGAAAGCGGGGAACTTTCCGATCTTATACTGCATTTTTCTCAGGGGAGTACCTTAAACTTGAAAATCTCACTATCGAGAACACTGCAGGCGAAGGCAGTAAAGTAGGGCAGGGGATTGCGTTATATCTCGATACTGAGAAATCATTAATAAAGAATGTAAGGCTTTCCGGTCATCAGGATACCCTATTCCTCTCACCGCTTCCTGATGAGGAAAGAGAGAAATATGGCTTCTATGGTCCAAGATACCTTCTACCGAGAAAACGCACTACAAGCCTGTTCAAGAGCTGCTCTATCGAAGGTTCAATTGATTTCATCTTCGGTGGCGGTGACGCTCTATTTGATGGCTGTAGGATCATCTGCAATGACAATGGCTATGTCACAGCTCCTTCTGGCAGAAAGGAATGGATAGGCTTTATTTTCAATAACTGTACTTTTGAATCAGCTCTCGATGGAATCACATCATATCTAATGCGGCCATGGCGTAAGGAAGGTAAAGCTTCATTCCTATCATGCGATATCGGCAGCTTTATAACAGGTTCAGGCCTTTCTGCATGGCCAGGCCTCGATTCAGAGCTTGATCAATGTACATACAGGCTCTCATGCTGCAATACAGTTAATCAGATAGACAGCAGTTACATTGCAGATGAATCATCTATCAGGAAGGATATTTCATATATTCTCAATGAACTAAAGTACTTTCTGTCTTAAATAGAGCAAAGCTCTATTTAAAAGGTGAATTGTTAAAATATTGTTACTATATACAGTTGCAGAATCGTTTGAGTACAATTGAATAAGATTATATAATTATTATATATCTAGCATTTTAGACTATTTACTAATATTTCTATTTAATAATTTATATACAGATTAAATGTTTAAATATATAAAAGATATCAGTAGTATTTAATAGTTTATTTCTTTATATTTCGCTTCAAAAGCCGATAATCTATACGTCTTTTGTTAAAAATCTTATGGATATAATGTATATTCTGTCAA
>JADIMF010000032.1 GCA_017694915.1 Candidatus Ornithospirochaeta stercoravium | reverse complement strand
GCTTTGCTTTGATTTACTGATGCCAGAAGCGGCAGCTTTATAACCATGCCGAGATGTTCTGGAATATATGGAAAATGAGAACCCAGACGGCGTCCTTTATGGACATGAGTGAATACAGCTGGTGGCATTTTATCTTTTTACAGCGTCAGACGATGTATTTGCTGGTGCTGCCAGAATAGCGCTGATTAATTTACCCATATTCTTCTGTGGAGGGGAAATATGGCACAGCGTATCAAGGATGCCTGGGGTAATGAATACGAGAAAGACCCTAATGGCAGTTACAAGGATTTCTGGGGAACCCGTTATTCGCCTGTTAGCGGGGGCGGCAGTACACTGCTTGGATTTCTTCTCATCGGGTATGTCATATATACTTACATTCAGGATAATTCGGAAGTGCTTGTTGGGATTATCACAGCGGCTATAGCTTTGATTCTTTTTATCTGGAGTGCTTTCAGCAAGAAGCCGAAGCTTGTAGCAGTTCTTTATACCTTAGCTTTGTTCTTTTCGGCTCTTACCATTACATCTTCTGAAGATATCTATCGCCTCTATCGCTTTAGGGTTGTTCACCTTATTGTCCTGTATTCTGTTCTTTTCCTTTATATGGTCATGGCTGCATATGGACGAGTAAAACCCCGTATAGTCTTCTTTGTACTATCATTGGCCAGCCTGGGTGCTGTTGTATATATCGCTGAAGGCGGGAATATCCTGAATGGTTTCTCGATAGTCGAAGTTCCTGACTATCTTTTCTCGACAGCGTAACTTCCAACTCTCGTCTAAGATCTTCTTCTTTAATCTTCATACAAAAACCCTCCAAATTGGTTTTTGGTCCAACTTGAAGGGTTCATATCAATTCACTGCAGCCCCATAAATAATCCGTTCCTCAGTCGAGTTCCTTCTCTACGATATTCTCATCGATTGCAGCCATCTCGCGTGCAATCTCGGCTTTGATCTCCTCTGCCAGGTCCGAAAGGAGATAGCTTGTCTCTTCTCCTGTTCTCCTGATCTTGATCTCCGCTTTTCCTTCCTTGAGGCCTCTGTTTCCGAGAGTGACTCTGATAGGAATTCCGATGAGGTCCGCATCAGCGAACTTGACGCCTGCTGTTTCCTTCCTGTCATCGTAAAGAACCTCGATGCCTTTTGCTGTAAGGTCATTGTAAATGTCTTCAGCTATGGCTGTATCCTTTACAAGTGATACGAGGTGCACCTGATAAGGAGCTACTGACATCGGGAGGCAGAGACCGCCTTCATCGTTGTACTCCTCAGCAAGACATGCAAGAAGTCTTCCGACTCCGATTCCGTAAGAGCCCATGACAACTGGCCTCTGCTTTCCTTCCTCATCCTGGTATGTGGCGTTCATGGAATCTGAATACCTTGTTCCGAGCTGGAAGATGTTTCCGATCTCTACGCCCTTGGATGCCTTGAGAGGTTTGCTACAGTGCGGGCACTTTGCACCTTCGCGTGCAGATGCGATATCTGCAACGGAACCTGTGTAGTCACGGCCAAAGTTGGTGTTGAGATAATGGAATCCAGCTTCATTTGCGCCTGCTACAAGATTGTTCGACTCAGCTACTGTATCATCGACGACTGTGATGAAATCACCTGTTGCACCGATTGGGGATGCAAATCCCGGGACCATGCCGTGAGCTTCGATTTCCTCCGGTCTTGCAGGGCGGAGCGAATTTGCCTTAACCGCATTCGAAAGCTTTGATTCCTCTACCTCAAGATCTCCCCTGACGAGAGCGACGATGAGCTTGTCCTCTTCTTCTCCGTTCTTATCATTGATGAATGATCCTACCATGAAAACGCATTTTGCAGTCTTTCTCGGATCGATATTGAGGTACTCAGCAAGCGCTTCGATTGTCTTTGCTTCTGGTGTCTCGACTTTTTCGATAGCCTTCATCTCTTCCTTGAAGTAATCCTTCTGGAATCTTGCAACCTGTCTGTTTGCTGTATAGCCGCATTCAGGGCAGAGAATAATGGTATCCTCACCGATCGGGGAGAGATACATATACTCATGGGAAACCTTGCCTCCCATCATTCCTGTATCGGCAGCAACAGCAACGCATGGAAGAGCACAGCGTGAATAGATGCGGAAGTATGCCTTATAGTGAGCGGCATACTGCTTCTGTAGGCCTTCATAATCCTTGTCGAATGTATATGAATCGAGCATCGTGAATTCACGCACTCTTATAAGACCAGCTCTTGGACGAGGATCATCTCTCCACTTTGTCTGGATGTGATAGACAAGGAGCGGAAGTCTCTTGTAAGAATCGATGAGATTTCTTGCAAGATCTGTAACAGCCTCTTCATGTGTCATCGCAAGAACCATATCGCGGTTGTTGCGGTCCTTGAAGCGTCCCATCTCCTTATCGATGGAATAGAAACGGCCTGTTTCCTTCCAGATATCCGCAGGATTCACAACCGGCATCAGAAGCTCTTCTGCTCCGATTCTGTCCATTTCTTCCCTGATGATATTCTCGATCTTTACGGTTGCTCTGTACCCGAGGGGAAGCAACGAGAAGATTCCTGCTCCCATCTGCCTTATATAACCCGCTCTCAGAAGGTATTCGTAGCCCTTGGTATCTGCACCGGTAGGGGCTTCCCTGAGAGTCTTTGAAAACATTCTGGACATTCTCATAGTGCTATCTCCTCAACGATTGCTGATTATATGTTTCTCTTAGACGAGGGGCAACACACTAAAGAGTGGAGTCGCATGGTTTCTATCTCCTTTCTTATCTGTAGTTTTTCATTGATTCTATTTCATAGAATAAACGTATGCAGTATGGTTTTCCTCATATTCCTAAGATTGTCAGAATATTAACCGGCTAGGGCAAAGCATGTTAGAATACATACCGTTAGGAGATGAAGATGGATAAATCTGTTCTCAATGCATTGAAGGATGAAGCTTTCGGAATCAGATGCAGTACTATCCGGGAGATAGCTTCATTCGGTAGCGGACATATCGGTGGCTCGATGTCTATCGTAGAGCTTTTGACATATCTTTATTACAAGGAAATGAAAGTCGATCCACAGAATCCTAAAATGGATGACAGGGACAGGCTTGTTGTTTCAAAGGGACATTCAGGACCTGCTGTCTATGCAACGCTTGCAAGAAAGGGATTCTTCCCCGAGGAATGGCTTTCAACGCTCAATCAGGGTGGTACAAAGCTTCCTTCCCATTGCGATATGACAAAAACCCCCGGTGTTGATTTCACGGGTGGATCTCTTGGACAGGGGATTTCTGCGGCTGTCGGAATCGCGCTTGGCCAGAGACTGAAGAAACAGGATGCCAGGACATTCTGTATCATCGGCGATGGTGAATCACAGGAAGGAGAGGTATGGGAAGCTGCGGAAAGCGCAGGTGCATGGAAGCTCGACAACCTCTTTGTCTTCCTTGATCTCAACGGACAGCAGCTTGATGGTTATACAAAGGACATCATTCCACAGCTTCACGTGCCTGAGAAGTGGAGCTCTTTCATGTGGGATGTCCATGAGATAAACGGACAGGATTTCGAGGAAATCGAGGCGGCAATCAATGATGCGAAGCTCATCAAGGGCATGCCTCACATGATTGTCATGAACACTGTGAAGAGCTATGGATATATTCCTGGCGAAGGTAAGAAGGCAAATCATTCGATGCCTATCACAAAAGAAGATGCAGAAGCTGCTATCGAAGCTCTTGCAAAGAGGGAGGGCAGGGTATGAAAGATACACATGTATATTCCCACTATAAGGAAGCTGTAATCGGAGCAGCAATCGATCTGGCAAAGGAACATCCTGAGGTTGTATTCCTCGACGCCGATCTTTCATCCTGTATCGGAAGCACTGCATTCCAGAAAGAGTTCCCCGAGAGGTTCTTTAACTGCGGTATAGCAGAGGCTAACATGGCTGGAGTTGCTGCAGGTCTTTCCTCTATGGGTTTCGTTCCGTTTATCCATTCTTTCGGCTGCTTTGCATCCCGCCGTGATTATGACCAGCTTTTCATCTCCGTCGGCTATGCTCATCAGAGAGTGCTTGTCATAGGTTCGGATCCTGGAATTACAGCTCAGTATAATGGTGGAACCCATATGCCGTTCGAGGATATCGCCCTCATGAGGCAGATTCCAGGCTTTGTGATTGTTGAGCCTTCAGATATGCAGTCTCTGTATGAACTGACACGTCAGGCTTATGACAGCGGTAAATCAGCTTATATCCGCACTCCGAGAAAGGGCAGTAATTTCCGTTATACTACAGAAGATAAGATTGAGCTTGGTAAGGGCATCGAGCTTCGTGATGGAAATGATGTCGGTATCATCGCAACTGGTATTGTTATGGTTAATGCGGCCATGGAAGCTGCCGAGATTCTCAAGGAGAAGGGTATAAACGCCACTGTCATAGATCTTCATACGATCAGGCCTCTTGATACAGAGCTCATTGAAAAGACTGCAGCAAAGTGCGGGAAGCTCCTTGTATGTGAGAATGGCCGTTATGCAGGAGGTGTCGGAGAAATGATTGCCGGGTATCTTGCTACAGTCAATCCTGTGAAGATGTCTTTCCTCAACGTCGGCGAGAGATTCGGTGAAGTCGGTAATCTCAAATATCTTTCAGAAGCCTTTGGCTTCACTGCAGATAATATCGTGAAGAAAGTGGAGGACCTTATAAGGTGAAAGTCCAGCTGCAGCTTGAGACCATTCCCGTATGGGATGGCCTCAAGGAAGGAAGCGAATGCTTTCTGTGTTCGCTTATGAAAACAGCGGAGGAAGATGGTGTAAGATACTATCTCTCCTCGGCTGTCATGACGCCTGAGGTGCGTGTTGAGACGAATACGTATGGCTTCTGCTCTCATCATATGCATCTTCTTGCAGAAGGCGGCAAGCCTCAGTCTCTTGCTCTTGTGATGGACACATATTACGAGGAGAACAAAAGGCTGATGTCCTCAGCTCTAGATAAAGCTATCGCAGAGACCAGGAACGCAAGAAAGGCGGAGAAGGCTGCATCTGCCTTCTTCGATATCGTCCATGAGAGGGAGAAAGGTTGCCTTATCTGCTCAAGGATGGATGACAGGCTCCTCAGATATTGCTACACGATAGCTTCTCTCTGGCGCGATGATCAGGATTTCCGTACAGCGCTGGAGGCTTCGAAAGGCTTCTGCATGCATCATACAGAGGCTTTGATCAGGATAGCAAAGGAAGCACTCTCCGGAGGTGATCTTGCTTCCTTCACATCATCGATGCTCCGTCTTCTGAAGACAAACCTCGACAGGGTTCAGCATGATGATTGGTGGATGACGCAGAAGTACAAGAGTGAGAATAAAGATAAACCCTGGAATGGCTGCGAGGATGCCCAGAAGAGGGCAGTGTATAAGCTTATCGGAGAAGCCAGGGTAATAGATCCAGCGAAAAAGAAACGAGCACCACCGGTGCTCATTTTCAGATGAATGTAACCTTTACTTCCATTTCGCTGACATGGCTTATCGTTGAGTAGATGGAGCAGAGTTTTGCCGCTTCATCTACAAGATGGAGGAATTCTTCCTTATCCCCGGCATCCTTTACTGTTATATCAAGTACAGTCTTTTTCAGCGTAGTTGGTTCCTCTTCCCGCTTCTCTCCTGTTACCTTTATCTCCACATCTCCCCATCTCGACTCATGCTTTATGGAAAGAAGTGTCAGATAGAAGCACCCGGAAAGCGCTCCCAGAAGATATTCATAAGGTCCAGTTGATGGTGTGAAATCAAATTCACGTCCAAGATCGTTCTCGAAGTATCTGCGCTCTCTGGTGAAGTGAGCTGTTATGTTTCTTATCTGTCCCATGTGGCGATTATAGCATAGCAATGGTTTTTACCCAAATTCCCTGAGAAGGCTCCACCTTCAATGCTTAGCATAAGGTGGAGATGAATCAAGGACTGTACTTCTGGCAGGATACGGCTGAAAGATGGTCAAAGCCAGGGAAATCCATTTCTGTATAAGGAATTATATGGTATAATAAGTCATGGACGAGAAGGCAAGGAAGGCAAAGAACAAAACAATCGGAGAAAGCATGAAGAAAACTCTTCTCCGTCATGCCTCGATGCGTCCTCTCACCATCGAGCTCAAGCTGGACCTTAAGTGCCTGAACAGGAGTGAACTCAATAGGATATACCTCTTCTTCGTCGAATGCCGATGGCTCTGCAATTATCTTCTCTCCCTTGATTCTGAGGCATTCCGCTCGTTCGGTACTGAAGAAAGGAACATCACTTCCCTCGATAAAGATGGCAATACGGTGGAAAGAAGCCTCACGATGCCTGCGAAGTTCATACAGGCCGTATACACATCCCTGAAGAAGGATATGAAGACCCTTGCCGCGAAAAGGGAGAAGACGGGGAAGAAGAACGGGAGGCTGAGGTTCAGATCATCATATGATTCCATAGAGTTGAACCAGTACGGGAACACGCATTGGATCCTCTACGGAAGCGAAGGAGATAAGAACGGCAGATATAAGAACACCGTGCATGTAGCAGGGATCAAGAGGCCAATCCGGGTCTTTGGAATGGACCAGATTCCACAGGATGCCGAATTCGCCAATGCCAAGCTCGTGAAAAGACCGTCAGGCATATATCTCATGCTTATATGCTACATCCCAAAGCGCAACGGAAATGGAAATGAGGAGAATAAGCCTAACATTGGAATCGACTTCGGCATAAAGACGACTATAACGACCTCTGAAGGAGAGGCATTCGACATAACGGTCCGAGAATCGGAACGCCTCAGGGGGCTTCAGAAGAAGCTCTCGAGACAGATAAAGGGTTCCAGGGGCTGGTATGACACGAAGCATCTCATAAGGAGAGAATATGAGAAGCTCGCCAATAAGAGGCGTGCCAAGGCAAATCAGGTATACCATGACATCGTCACAGGAAGAAAACTCATCGTCATGCAGGATGAGAACATCAGAGGATGGCATAAGGGACTTTTCGGAAAGCAGGTGCAGAACTCCGCACTCGGTACTCTGAAAAGGAAGCTCCAATCCAATCCGAACGTCCTTGTCATTGACAGGTTCTTCCCATCGACGAAGATGTGCCCGCGATGCGGAGTCCTGAAAGAAGACATCACGCTTTCAGACAGGATATTCGCATGTGGATGCGGATACACTGAGGATCGTGATGTGAAGGCTGCGAAAACACTGCTTCTTGCAGGAGAGCATATAAGGTCCTGCACGTGTCTAGAAGGGACTCGTACTCCGGTGGAGCGGATGTCAGACTTTGGTGCCTCATATGAGGCATGGAAGCGTTCTGCGCTGAAGCCGGAAGCTCCATCCTCAAAGCGTTAGCGTAGGATGGAGTGCTTCACTGCTATGTACGCAGTTGCGAACGCCCATGTAAGGCTGTATCCACCGCAATCTGCATCGACATCTATTATGTCTCCTGCGAAATAAAGGCCGGGAATAATCTTTGATTCCATCGTCATCGGATTGATTTCCTCGGTTTTCACACCTCCTGCAGTAGACATCGCGCCTTCTGCAATCGGCTTTGCCATGAATACGCCTCTCTGGAGAACCTCTGTAGCTTTTCTCTCTTCTTCCTTTGAGAGATTCGCAATCTTCTTCTCGGCGGCCTCTCCAAGAAGCACCGCCGCAAGGCGTGGTGGTATGGAGAGTGCGTTCTTAAGCAATGTGCTTCCAGCTTTTTCCCGCAGGCTATAAATATCTGTGCTGTCAAAGGAGATTGTTATCTCTTCCTTTCCATTTAGGAGGTATGAGAAATTCTCTGCAGCTGGTCCTGATATCCCTCTTCTTGTTATTACAGCCATGTCAGAGACCTCTTTCTTGCCTTTTCTTAGCGTGACGGGGATTGTGATACCTTCCGCTTCCTTCAGCGACGGAGAAAGTTCAAGAGGTGCAAGCGCAGGGTGCTGAGAAGCGATGCTATGACCTAAGCGCTTGAGAATGCTGTATCCCAGACCATCTGAACCTGTCTTCGGAAATGAATTACCTCCTGAAGTAAAAAGTATCCTCTTCGCTTCAAGTGTTCCGTTATCGGTGATGATGAGAAAAGAATCTCCGCTTTTCTCTATTGAGAGCGCTATTCCCTTTATTATCCTTGGATGATTTCCGAGAAGTGCATCCCTGATGCTGTGTGCATCGCCGCTTTGTGGGAATATCTTGCCATTCTCATTTTTTGGATTTATCCCGAGTTTCTCGAAATGAGCAATGATGTTTTCATTGCAGTGCTGGTAAAGTACCTTCTTTATGAATTGCCTGCTGCCATGATAATGCTCAAGCAGGTCTTCGACAGAACCTGTATGCGTATAATTGCACCTACCGCCTCCTGTGAGTAGGAGCTTCCTGCCGCATTCATCATTGCGTTCGAGTATGACAGCGTCTTTGATAAATGAAGCCGCGTATAATCCCGCGGCTCCACCTCCTATGATAAGAAAATCAATCACTCTTTCTTTTCATCCTGTACGACTGCAAGATGAAGCTCCTCAAGCTGTTTCTCCTCGACATATGACGGGCTATCATCCATCGGTGAGAGTGCTGCTGTATTCTTCGGGAATGCGATTACCTCCTTGATGGAAGCTTCGTTCGCGATGATCATGCAGAGTCTGTCGATTCCAGGAGCTATGCCACCGTGTGGTGGTGGGCTGAAGCGGAATGCATCGAGAAGGAATCCGAATCTCTCCTTCGATACCTCATCTGGTATGTTGCAGATTCTGAAGATTCTCTTCTGAAGCTCGACATCATGGATTCTTATCGATCCGGATGCCAGCTCGTATCCATTGAGGACGAGATCGTAAAGGTCTCCCTTTACTGAACCTGGATCCGATTCAAGCGTATCAAGGTACTCGACCTGTGGCATTGAGAACATATGATGTGCTGCTTCCCAGTGACCTTCATCCTCGTTGTATTCGAAGAGAGGGAAGTCGATGATCCAGCAGAATTCAAAGCCCGGCTTGATGAGTCCGAGATCTGCACCGAGTCTTGATCTTACTGCACCCATCGATGTGCAGCACTTCTTCCAATCCTTTTCAGCAACCATGAGGATGACATCTCCATCCTTTGCACCTGTCGCTTCAAGAACTTCCTTCTCCATTCCCTGGAAGAACTTTGAGACACCGCCGGAAACCGTGCCGTTCTCTGCTTTCATCCAGGCAAGGCCATGTGCTCCATATATCTTCGCAGCGCTCTCAAGCTCTGAAAGATACTTTCTTGTGTAATCATGTCCTTCAGTCTTAGGTGCTACGACGTACTTCACGTATCCACCTTCCTTAAGGGTTTCAGTGAAAGCATTGAATGTGGATTTTGAAGCAAAAGGAGCAGCATCGTGGATCTCTACACCGAATCTGAGATCTGGCTTGTCACAGCCATATGTATTCATCGCATCGTGATATGCGATTCTTCTGAAGTGTGCAGGGAGATCTATGTTGAGAACCTTCTTGAATACATGATTGAAAAGATCTTCCATCAGGAGAAGGACATCGTCTCTTTTCACATAACTCATCTCTATATCGAGCTGTGTAAACTCAAGCTGTCTATCTCCTCTCGGGTCCTCATCGCGATAGCATCTTGCAATCTGGAAATACTTATCAAAGCCTGAAACCATCAGAAGCTGCTTATAAAGCTGTGGTGACTGCGGCAGCGCGAAGAACTTTCCAGGATAGATTCTCGATGGAACGAGGAAGTCTCTGGCGCCTTCTGGTGTGCTTCTGATAAGCGTCGGTGTTTCAATCTCAAGGAAATCCGTATTGTAGAAATACTCTCTGATTGCCTTCACAACATCGTGTCTCATCTTGATGCGGCGCTGCATGCCGAAGCATCTGAGATCGAGATAGCGGTACTTGAGTCTGAGATCCTCTCTTGACTGATTCTCCTCATCAATCATGAAGGGGAGAGTATCGCACTTCGAGAGTATGTCGATGCGCTCTGCCTTGACCTCGATCTCTCCTGTTTCCATATCAGGATTGATCATCTCGTCCGGGCGGCGTCTGACTATGCCCTTAACAGCAATGCAGTATTCGAGCTTAAGTTCAGAAGCTTTCTTCTGAAGCTCCTCATCGGCGTCATCATCGACGACAACCTGTGTCATTCCATAACGGTCACGAAGATTTATGAAATGGAGAGCACCGTGGTTTCTATCCCTGTGCACCCATCCATTGAGTATTACCGTCTTACCTTCATCTGCAGCTCTGAGCTCACCGCATGTGACTGTGCGCTGCATGAATGCTTCTTCCATAGGATTCCTCCGGTATTGAGGATAATATCATCAAGAATGGAAAAGGAAAACAAGGTTAAGCGACGGGGTGGAAAAAGAAATGAAAAGGCGAGCATGCGCTGTTTGTCCGTGGGGGGATCTGAGGTTTTCTGCGTTCATGCTCGCCAACTGTAATATCGCATTTTATTTCCTCTTTGCATATGGAGATATTATGAAGATTGCAAAGAAAATAGGTGTGCAGTAAACTCCATCAATTCAAGGAATATACGTATAAATATCTCAGAAATTATGAGAAAATTCATTATAACAAGCAATTTTACCACAATTTGTAAGAAATATTTGCATATAACATATTCTTAACAAATGTTAAGGAAAAAACAGGCTCCAGAGAAGGAGCCTGTGATTGCCGTGTATTTGTCATTTCCTCTTGTCCGGGAGTTCCCTGACGATGAATCTGTTTTCCTGCAGATATCTTATCGCTTCAACTGCAGCACTCGCTGCACTTGTCGTTGTTGTATAAGGAATGTGGGCTCTCAGAGCTTCCGTCCTTATATCATCATCTGACTGTCTTGAGTGGAAACCCATCGGTGTGTTGATTATAAGATCGGCTTTCTTCTCTCTTATATAATCCACGATATTCGGATGCCCATCCTGCGTCTTGAGGACAACATCGGCAAGTATTCCTGCTTCGAAGAGGTCCCTTGCAGTGCCTTTTGTCGCAAGGATGTGGAATCCGAGTTCCTCAAGGGAGCGTGCGATAGGAATGATAGTCTTCCTGTCCTTACTGTTGACGCTTATGATGACTCTTCCCTTTGAAGGCAGTCTGTTGAGGGCCGCAGCCTGGCTCTTCGCATAAGCTTCGCCGAAAGTGCGTCCATAGCCAACGACTTCTCCGGTACTTCTCATCTCAGGTCCGAGCGCAGGGTCGACATGAGGGAATCTGTCGAATGAGAATACAGCTTCCTTTATCGCCCATCCTGTTATGCATTTTCCCTCACCGATACCGCCTTCTTCCTTGACCAGCCCCTGCTTTACAAGGCTTTCCCCAAGCCATACGCGTACAGCAGCTTCCACGAGATCTGTTCCGCTTGATTTCGAGATGAATGGAACCGTGCGGCTCGCTCTCGGATTGACTTCGATGATATAAAGCTTGCCGTCTTTCTCGGCGAACTGGATATTCATCAGTCCTCTGACGTTCAGATGCTGTGCAAGAGAGAGCGTCCATTCCTTCATTTCCCTGAGAATCTCTGGCTTGCTTTTGTAAGGAGGGAAGACTGCTGCACTGTCTCCTGAGTGGATTCCTGCAGCTTCTATATGCTGGAGTATTCCTCCGATATACACGCTCTTTCCATCTGATACGGCATCGAGATCGTATTCGAATGCATCCTCAAGGAACTGATCTACAAGAACCGGTGAATCCTCAGATATCGTGACTTCCGGCTTCTTTATGAATTCCTCAAGACCGTTATCGTCGTATGCGATGAACATTGCCCTGCCACCGAGGACGAATGAAGGACGGAGCAGAACAGGGAATCCTATTTCATGCGCGCGTTCCTTTATCTCATCCACGCTTGCGGCGCTTCTGTTCTCAGGCTGTCTCAGCCCAAGCTTCTTCACGAGCGCGGAGAAAAGCCCCCTGTCCTCTGTTTCATCTATGCTTTCAAGGGATGTCCCGATGATATGGGCACCATTCTTCTCAAGCTCCGCCGCCATATTGAGAGGAGTCTGCCCTCCGAGCTGGACAACGACATCCTTTGTTCCCTCTTTCTTCATTATCGAGAGGACATCTTCTGCAGTAAGAGGGGAGATATAGAGACGATCGGATGTGTTGTAATCAGTGGAGACTGTCTCAGGATTGCTGTTGATCATCACAGTCTTTCTGCCATGCTTCCTGAAAGCACGTGAAGAGAGAGTGCAGCATGTGTCGAATTCCAGTCCCTGTCCGATTCTGTTAGGTCCGGAAGCTACGATGATCACAGCATCTTTTCCAAGTCCTTTTCCTTCATCCTCTTCACCAAAGGATGTGTAGCAATACGGTGTGAGCGCCTCGAATTCACCTGCGCACGTATCGACGTAATGACGGGCAGGAACAAGGGCAAGAGGCGGTTTCTTTCCAGAAAGTTTCTCTATGTATTTATCCGTAAGACCGGCTTTCTTTGCCTCAATGTAAAGCTCATCGGTAAGATTGCCGCTCTCGAGTCTGTCCTCAAGTTCCTTCTGTTCCATGAGAAGGGACAGGAAGTAGATATCAAAACCTGTTATCTTCGAAAGCTTCTCAAGATCCGTTTCTCCGTCTTTTATCGCGGTATATGCCGCAAGATATCTCAGTGGGTGTGCAGAGCGAAGGAGAAGCTCGGTGTCATAGCGGTTTTTATCAAGGGCAGTGATGCCCTCTAGCTTCTGCTCCGAGGACCTGAAGGCCTTGTTTATCGCCTCAAGCGCTGTTCTTCCGATAGCAAGAGCTTCACCTACGGATCTCATCTGCGTTCCTAAAGCGGATGCCTCCAGTGGGAATTTCTCCAGTTCGAAGCGCGGTACTTTCACAGCAACATAGTCGAGGGCTGGTTCGAAGCATGAAACGGATGCTCCTGTAATCTCATTCTGCACCTCATCCAGTGTATATCCGACGGCGAGTTTCGCTGAAATCCTTGCGATGGGGAATCCTGTTGCCTTGCTTGCAAGTGCGGATGAGCGGGAAACGCGGGGGTTCATCTCTATTACAACCATCCTCGAGTGGTCTGGAGAGATTGCAAACTGCACATTCGAACCTCCGCAGTCGACACCGACAGCTCTGAGAATCTCAATGGAGGCTGTTCTCATCTTCTGGTATTCGTTATCTGTGAGAGTCTGTATCGGTGCGATTGTTATTGAGTCACCTGTATGGACACCCATCGGGTCGATG
>JADIMF010000031.1 GCA_017694915.1 Candidatus Ornithospirochaeta stercoravium | reverse complement strand
CGTACGGACAGGCTGAGCTTCTTAACCCCCCTTTCCTTAGCTTCGGAAACAGCAAAGTCAAAGAGATGCTGTGCAATGCCTGTTCCCCAGAATTCCTTCCTCACGGCAATTGCAAGCTCTCCTCTGTGCTTCGTTCTCAGTCTTCTGCTTGCTCTAATCTCACAGGTTCCGATGATCTTCCCTTCAGATATCGCGGCTGCATATATTGAAGGAGATTTCCTTATCTCGGTTATGAAGATACGCTCATCTGTCTCATCGAGGCTTTCGATATCGGAAAATGAAAAAGCAAGATTATCAGTCTCGCTGGCAATTGCTTTCATGAAATCAAGAAGAAGAGGTGCATCCTCGCTTCTTAAGAATCTGTAATCGGTATCCATGGAGCCTATTCTACCATTGATAATCAGTGTTTTCCATTTATTCTGCTGATTGTTTTGGAGATATATGCCTTATGGACAGAAGAGAGCACGGCCTCCCTTACCTCCCTGTCCTTCTCCTCCGGAAGCGAAAGGGATGTGATGACAGATGACAACCTTCGCATGACTTCATAGCTCAGAGCGTCAGCCTCTTCCTTCAGATCAGGCATCGCCTTTGATTTCTCGATATATGCATAGAAGCTTTCCTCTTCCTTCTCTGCCTCACTGGAAACATATGCTATAACACCATTCCTTTCGGGAAGATCGATATCCATATCGATTATCCGGATGACCCCAGGATAATCAGGGAGATCCGGAGGGGACGCGAGGTCTATGAGAATCTTGTTATCGTCAAGTTCTGCAAGCTCTTCAGATGTGAATGTATGGTAGAGTCCGGAAGAAGCGCTTATGATGGCCTCTGCCTTTTCCGCATCTTTTATCCTGTCATCATAAGAGCTTGGCCTCACCCCATCAGGAACGAGATACGTCTTATCCGCATCGCGCAGAGTCATTGTCACCTCGTGGCATCCCTTGATTCTCTCTGCAACAAGACGGGCACACTCCCCTGAACCGACGATGAGGATTTTACTGCAGTCTTTCACGGTTTCTGCTGTCTTTTCGATGATTGTCCTGTCTATCACACGGATCTTTCTGCTACAGTGCACGCGCCTTGAGAACGAAACGGCGGAGGAGATCAGCTTATCCAGCGCGGGCGATGATGAACCGATGAGCCTTGCGCATTCAGCACCGCTTGTAAGCTGTCCCTGAATCGTGTCCTCCCCGAAGAGAGGTGAAAGAATACCTGTCGCCAGAAGCAGTATATGCCTGACAGAATCCTCCGGACTGATTGAGTATCTGCATGCTGCAGCTTCAATCGGCGATACCGATAAAGCTCTTTCAAGGATTTCCGGTGACACTTTCTCTTCTGATATAAGCTCTGCCCTGTCACAGGTTATGATAAGCACGAAAGGACATCTCACGCTCTTCATTATCTTCCGTCCTGCCTTGATAAGAAGCTCATTGCCTCTGTTCTGCAGATGCTCGAAAAGCTTTACTGAAGCTGTGAAATCAAGAGCTGTGATGAAGAACATGCAAGAACAATAGCATAAAGACCTCACTTATTGTAGCATCGGAGGCATGAGAATACTCGTAGTGGAAGATGATACGGATATAAGCACACTCATATCATTCCATCTGAGAAGCAATGGTTTTGAGAGCGATTCAGCGTATACAGGACGCGAAGCCATAGAGATGATAGATAAAGGAGGATATGCCCTTATTCTCCTGGATATACTGCTTCCGGAGATATCAGGGCTGGAAGTGCTTGAGTACATCAGGAAGAAAGCCGCTGATAGCAGGATTCCTGTGATAGTCACATCGGCGATGTCAGAGGAAAGCGATATCATAAAAGCACTTGAGCTTGGTGCTGATGATTATGTCACGAAGCCGTTCTCGCCTAAGATACTGCTCGCGAGGATACGCTCTGCGATAAGACGGGCAGACGGAACTCAGGAAGGGGGGAATACAATCAAGGGAAATGGAATCATCCTTGATACCGACACAAGGAAGGCATTCCTTGATGAAAATCCTGTCTCATTCACCGCAACCGAGTTCGATATCCTTTCACAGCTGATGAAATCCGATGGCAGGGTCCTGTCACGGGGAGAGCTTATTGAGACCATAAAAGGAGATGACTACCCTGTCACTGAGCGTTCGATCGATGTTCAGATTGCCTCGATAAGAAAGAAGCTTGGAGAGAAAGGACAGTATATAAAGACAGTATGGGGGATAGGATACAGATATGCCGAAGAATAAGGGATGGGGAGACAGATATAGCAGGATACTTGAAGCTCTCGGAGAAGGCATACTCGTCGTGTCGAGAAAGCACAGGATAGTGCTTGCAAATAAGAGTGCGGCGAATCTACTTGGATGGGCACTTCCCCTCGAAGGAAGAAGAATCGAGGATGTATTCTCATCTGGAGAGATGATAAGGGCTTTCGATGCCGTTTTCTCCGACAGCAAGAAGAAAGAACTGAAGATTGTCAGCTATCATGCCGCAACTGGTGAGGAGGCCGTGATAAGAGGAAAAGGAAGGGAAAAACAGTACAAGCTATCAATAACCCTCCTCGATGATAAATACGCGATAATCTCCATCTATGACATAACCAAGATCGAACGTCTCGATAAAGTCAGGCAGGATTTCGTATCAAACGTGTCACATGAACTTAAGACCCCCCTTACCGCGATAACAGGTTTTGCGGAAACACTCTCGGATGAAGAACTGTCAAAGGAGGAGATACGGGGATTCGCCCGCATAATCCTCAAGAACAGCAGCCACATGCAGAGAACGATAGAGGATCTGCTGCTTCTTACATCGCTGGACAGGAATGAGATATCAGAGGCGATGGAAAGGACCTCTGACGAGAAGATACTCATGGAAGTCAAGGCTTATACGCAGTATAAAGCGGAGTCAAAATCCGTGAGCGTAACATATGAAGCCGCGGGAGCTGAAGCAGTATGCAGCGAGTCGCTTATCGTACAGGCTGTGATGAATCTCGTAGTGAATGCCATCTCCTACTCTCCTCAGGGAAGCAATGTATCGGTAAAGACGAGGGAGAAGAACGGAATGCTTGAATTCATCGTCTCTGATCATGGATATGGTATATCGGAAGAGGATATCCCGAGAATCTTCGAGCGTTTCTACCGCGTCGACAAAGCAAGGAGCCGTGAATCTGGAGGAACTGGTCTGGGGCTTTCAATCGTGCGTCACATCGCGATAATCCATCATGGAACGATCAAGGCTGAGAGCATGCTTGGCGAAGGTTCCGTTTTTACGCTGTCAATCCCCGTCAGCTGATATACGAGAAGCCGACATATGGTGCGAAATGAGAGAAGTCCACTGCAGAGAAAGATACTCCGATAGTTCCAGTAAAGCCCTCACCTTCACCTCTGAGGAATATGTTCACATATCCGTTATGGGGATCGAAGTGGAAGAAGGAATGGTTCTCCTCGAAATAGGAAACGGCAAGAGTTGCAGACGATTCAGGAAGGAACTGGAAGGTAAGCTCAGCTTCCGCCTCAATGGAGCGTTTCGTATCATCGCCTGTCAATCCTGTAAGGGAGAATGAAAGCTTTGGACGGCAGAATCTGAGGTCTCCTGAAGGAGCGAATCTCCCCATACCCAGAGCAGCTGAAAGCGTTGTTGAATCTCCGATGGCATCCCATCCGAGATAGATATCATTATCCTCAAGCGTGATTATCTTCCCGACATATGCACCGAGGGAGAAAGGCCCTATCGAGAATATTGCACCGGCACCTACATCGAAGGACTCGCTTCCGGATTCCCTTTCGAATGGAGAGAACCATGCGTTTGCGAAAACCTCTGCAAGATTATCGATAGTGCGGCTCTGCCTTATCATGCTATTTCCGCCTGACACTCTAAGTCCGAATGAAAGATACGGGATGGCATATGCCATATCAAGTTCAAGCCTCAGTGATGACCTGACATCATAAACAGAAGATGCATCCTCGTATCTGTCGAATTCCGTACCATAGAATGCTGTAAGGGCAACATAATCCGCAACGAATGAAGCGGCTATATCCCATCTCTGATTCTGCAGAAGCGGCAGGGAGGATGAGAAATCCGATGGATCATAATCATCGGAGATGCTCACCGATACGGCAAACGGACCTGTATCAGTCTCAATGAGCGGAAGCGCTGCTGGGTTTGCAAAGACATCCGAAAAACGCCCATAGTAAGAGACTGAGCTCATAGGGCTGAACAACGGATCCTTGCTGCTGAGTGCTCTCGAGAACAGCGGTATCGAAAGCAGAAGCAATGATAACACAAGACAGAAACGCTTCACGCGTCCATTATAGCAGATACTTCCGATGTGATATACTTGCCTCATGGGCTCAGTTTTCTTCCATATCGATCTCGATGCATTCTTCGCTTCCGTTGAGATCCTGGATAATCCGGAATACAGAGGAAAACCTCTGATCATCGGAACACCGGGGCCAAGACATGTCGCATCGACTTGTTCGTATGAAGCAAGAAAATATGGTGTCCACAGCGCGATGCCTATGACAGAAGCCCTGAGGCTATGCCCAAACGCCATATGCATACCGGGAAGGATGCACCGATACTCCGAGATGAGCCGCCGTGTCATGGGGATAATAAGCTCATTTGCTCCGGGGTTTCTTCAGGTATCTGTCGATGAGGCTTTTCTTGACCTCACGGGGATGGAGAGGATCTATCCCCTTCCCGGAAAAGCAGCAAGAAAACTCAAGGATGAGATAAGGAAGGAGACAGGGCTCACCGCCTCAATCGGAGTAGCCTCCTCACGCTTTGTCGCAAAACTCGCATCTGACTACAGAAAGCCTGATGGGCTTACCATCGTGCCGAGAGGTAAGGAAGAGGAATTCGTATCAGCGGTCGGACTCAGAAAGCTCTGGGGCATCGGCGACTCAATGTATCAAAGCCTCATCAGGAAAGGGATAACAAGCGTTGAGATACTGAGGAAGTACGATGAGAACGATCTCAAGCACTTCTTCGGAGAATCGAATGGACATTACCTGTATCTTGTCGCAAGAGGAATCGATCCGGGAATCTATCAGGGGGAAGCGAAATCTAGATCAATATCCGCAGAACGCACATTCTACCCCGATGTCTTCGGTTATGATGCCCTGGATTCATATCTATTGGAAATGTCACAGGAAGTGATGTTCAGAGCTCTAGATGAGAAGAAAGTACCCCGCTCCGTCTCAATAAAGCTCAGATATGGCGACTTCACCACGCTGAGCATACAGACAACACCTGTTAAGCCGATATACTCCTCAACAGATGTATATAATATCTCAAGAGAACTTCTCAGATCGAAATACAACGGAAGCGGCGTAAGACTGATAGGCGTTGCTCTTCAGAGCATCTATGACGGCAGTGATGTTGAACAGCAGGATTTCTTCTCCGAAAAGGAAGAAAAGGAAAGAACGCTTGAGAAAACGATAATAGAGCTGAAGAAAAAGGGATCAAAACTCGTAAAGGCAAGGAATCTGAAGGAGGAATGATGTCCCTTCAGCCAGTACACTGCCTTGAAACCCTTTTTCTATGGTGATAAC
>JADIMF010000030.1 GCA_017694915.1 Candidatus Ornithospirochaeta stercoravium | reverse complement strand
GGAATTACAAGTCCGACCCATCCTATGATTCCGCTTACAGCTACAGAGGATGCTGTCATGAGAGATGCCGCAACTATTGCAACAGCTCTTATTGCTTTCGTCCTGACACCAAGGGACTCTGCTTCATCCTCTGGCAGTGAAAGTATGTTCAGTCTCCATGAAAGGATGATAATAGGGATTATTGAAATCAGCATGGGAGGAAAGAGCATCTTCACCTCTTCCTTACCGGCTCCTGCAAGAGAACCCATAAGGAAGTATGTAATGGCAGGAAGCTCGTTCTCAGGATCGGCCACAAGCTTTATGAAGCTTGTTCCTGACTGGAATATTGAGCTTATCATTATGCCGCCGAGAACCAGCCCGAGTATCTGATTGGAAGGCATGCGGGATGCGATAAGATAGACAAGCATGACTGCAAGAAGCCCAGAGATGAATGCTGATAGGGAGACAAGAGGAGAGGGAAGGGCAATTAGGAGTGCAATCGCGGCTCCGAATCCAGCTCCTGTGGATGTTCCCAGCACATCCGGCGATACCATCGGATTGCGGAATATCATCTGATAGATAAGACCTGAAAGCGAAAGCCCTGCACCTATGAGAGAAGAGATGATAATCCTCGGAAGTCTTATATTGAACACAACGGCTTCCGCCTGGACACTCCAGTCCTGAGTGATGGGGAAAATCCTCGAAAGAAGTATCTTTATAAGTTCAGGCGGGGTAATTGGAAAACGCCCTATCGAGAACGACAGAATGAAAACCGCTATGTAAACGATGACCAGAGCGGCAATAAGCGATGGTTTAGAAAGCTTCAAACGTCACCCCCTCCATGAATTCATCGAGTTTTTCCTTCATGGAAAGAAATTCAGAGAGCATTCGCTTTCCATCTGCTGTTAGCTCGGCTTTTCCTCCGCCTTTTCCGCCCTGAATGCGGTTTATGGCAGGCTTCCCGATAGCCTTCTCGATTCTGTTGACTATCTTCCACGCCTTTGAGTATGACAGCCCCATCTTTTCAGCAGCATGTCGTACAGAACCTGTTTCCTCTATCAACAGAAACAGCTCTTCTGCCCCGGAGCAGAAGATATTGTTTCCTTCTTCATCTATGATTCTCAGCTTTGCTATTGCCTTCATCGAATTGTTTTCAGAAATAACTCCGGATTCCATTATACATTCAGATGCATGATGGAAACAAGCTGTATTTCATTATCTATTTGAAAATCCATGAGCAGCAGGGAAAAGGTGAGTTTAAGCAGGAAGATGATTGGAGATGGAAAACGCCTGAACTTTTCAGGCGTAATCGGGATCGATATTGAACTGGAATGTATAGGTCGGGAAAGCTTCATCGAGAGCTTTTGTTGCCTTCTCCCTGAAAGCTGCATAGTCGGTAAGGGAGAAATCCACAACCACATCGAAGTGTACTCTCGAGTCATCCATGTGCACATGGAATGCATGGAGTGAAATGACAGCGGGCGAGACTTTCTTCAGTACCTTGAATACTTCCTGCTTCATAAGAAGCACTACTGGATTATCTGAATTGACGGCATACATTCCGAAAGTGAAGTAGATGTCCATCTTGTTCAGTATCTCGATCTGCGCTTCTGTCATGGCATCGAAAATCTCTTCGCCTTTTGCTTCTGAAGGTACTTCAACATTGCATGTTCCGATCATTCTCGATGGCCCATATGTATGTATCTGTATATCATAACCACCAGAAAGAGGGGGGTGTGACGCGATTATCTTCCTTATCTCATTGACTGTCGCTTTGGTAGGTCTTTCTCCTACGATTGAGGAAACTGTTCCGACAACGCTTTTCACACCTGCATAGAGCACGAAAATCGATACGATTATACCTGCTATTCCATCAATCGGAAGAGATGTGAAGCGCGAGAGAACCGCAGCTACGATGGTGACTGTTGTCGCAAGCGCATCCGAGAGTGCATCTGTTCCGGATGCGGAGAGCGCCTCGCTCTCGATTTTCCTTCCGTTCTTTATATTGATTCTCCATAGCGCAATCTTCACACCTATTGTCAGGAGAAGTATCAGAAGCATCGGAACCGTTACTGAAACAGGGCTCGGATTGAGTATTCTGTCGACGGAAGAGCGGAAGAATGAACCGCCCGTGAAAAGAACGATGAAGGCAACGAAGAGTGCGGAGATATATTCCATTCTTCCGAATCCAAGCGGATGGGAGTGCGTCGGATTTCTCTTTGCTACGTTGAAGCCGACAATCGTGACAACTGAGGAAAGCATATCAGAGGCGTTGTTTGCCGCGTCCGACATGATTGCTACAGAACCTGAGAAGAAACCGATGACAACCTTTACCAGTGCTATCATGGCATTGGCTGCAATTCCCAGTATCGCTGTCTGCTTCAATATCCTGTTGCGTATTTCGTTCTTTGTCATTTCGGAAAAGTCTAATCATCTCTTCAGTATAATTCAAGGCAATGCTATTCTTTTTCCATGTTGCTTACACACTTTCTTGCTTCAACGCTTCTTCCTGAAGGAAAAGGTTTCATATCCATAACAGGTGGCGGTGGAAAGACGACACTGATGGAGAAACTCGGTCGCTATCTTGCAGATAATGGCAGCAGCGTGCTGATGACTACAACGACGAAAGTTGCATCGCCACGGCTGCATCAGTATGGCGCGGACTTCATATTCGAAGATGAAAGCGTTCTCGGTCATAAACCAGAGAAGGGCAGCCTTGTTTTCTATGCCCATCATCATCCGATGGATATGAAGAAATGGATTGCACCGCGTGAGGAAGTGCTGACGATTCTTTCCTCGATGTATGATGTCGTTATTTCCGAAGCTGACGGTTCAAGAGGTCTGCCGTTCAAGATTCATACTGAACGTGATCCCGTTATACACCCATCCACAACTGCAGTCATCGCTGTTGCAGGATTATGGGGGATAGGGGAGAAAGCATATTCTGCCGTGTTCGGCTCCGATGAGGATGTTCCTGTCGACAGGGATTATCTTGAGCGGTATGTGAAGATGGAGGAGGGAATTTCAAAAGGATTCATCGGCAATAATGCAATAGTGTTCAATGGTGCTGAATGTGTGGATTCGTCCGTTCTCGATATGCTTATGTCAATTGTCTATCCTGAAAATACTATCGTTGTAGCGGCTTCTGAAAAGGAAGATAAGATCATACGCATTATTGCATGATTTGATTATATGTAGCATCCTTTGCTTATGACGCAGTTAGAAGAGAATGTCAGAGAACTCAGAGAAGGAGCAATGAAGCTTTCCGTTACTTCTGATGAAGTGAGGAAGAATGCGCTTCATGCTATTGCATCTTCTCTTTCTGACAGAAAGGGTGAGATAAAAAGGGAAAATGCCATCGATATAGAGAATGCAAGGAAGAACGGTATCTCCGATTCGATTCTTCATAGGCTTGTATTCACGGATGAGAAGATAGCTTCTGCCATAAAAGGTCTTGAGGAGCTTGCTCTTCTTCCGGATCCTATTGGAAAGGTGAGGGAGAAGAGGGAACTTGATCCTGGGTTCATCCTTGAAAAGAGAACATTTCCCATTGGTGTCATTGCGATGATATTCGAAGCCAGACCTGATGCGCTTGTGCAGATTGCGGGACTTGCTCTCAGATCAGGAAATGCTGTTGTTCTCAAAGGCGGAAAGGAAGCTCAGAGATCGAACGCAATACTGACGAAGATAATAAAGGAAGCGACAGAGCCTATTGTCGGTGCACACTGGATTCTCGGAATCGAAAGTCATGAGGATGTGAATACCCTGCTTACGCTTGAGGATTATATCGATCTCATCATTCCGCGCGGTTCCAACAAGTTCGTCCGTTTTGTCATGGATAATACGAGAATACCTGTAATAGGCCATTCTGATGGAATATGCTCCGTTTATGTTGATAAGGATGCCGATCTTGATAAAGCGCTTCGCATAGCTGTCGACAGCAAGATACAGTATCCTGCAGCCTGCAACGCCACAGAGACCATCCTTGTCCATAAGGATGTGTATGAGACTTTCCTTCCACGTCTTTCCGGTGAGTTCATCAGACATGGTGTGAAGGTCCACGCGGATGAGAGAGCCTGCCCTCTTATGAAGGATTCTGTTCCTGCTGTTCCTGAAGACTGGGATACGGAGTATCTTGCGCTTGAATGTGCCGTAAAGGTTGTCGATTCCCTGGATGAAGCCATTTCGCATATCGCGGCGCATTCATCTCATCATACCGATGCGATAGTCAGCGAGAACAAGGATGCGATAAACCGCTTCTTTGCAGAGGTCGACAGCGCCGATGTTTTCTCGAACTGCTCAACACGCTTCGCAGATGGTTTCCGTTTCGGACTCGGGGCTGAGGTCGGTATATCAACATCGAAGATCCATGCTCGTGGACCAGTAGGACTGGATGGACTTATGACAACGAAGTGGCTGCTTTCCGGAAACGGTGAGATTGTCGCTGATTATTCCGGGCCGGATGCGAAGAGCTTCCACCATAAGGAGCTTCCAAATGCGTGATTTCTCCAAGGTGAAGCGTATAGTCATAAAAGCTGGTACGAATCTTCTTTCATCTGAAACCGGTATCGATATGGAACGTGTGTCTGCAATAGTCTCTCAGATTGCGGAACTCAAGGACGCGGGGTATCAGGTGCTGCTTGTCTCATCAGGAGCTGTAGGTCTCGGAGCAAAGGCGCTTGGCCATACGAGTCCTGTCGTTTATATAGCGATGAAGCAGGCTTGTGCCGCTATCGGTCAGCCCCTCCTCATGAGTGCGTACAGAGAGGAGTTTGCAAAGCATAATCTATTATGTGCGCAGGTCCTCATCACTCGTTCCATTCTCAACAACAGAAAGAGCTATAACAATCTGAGAGCATCGGTTTCCACTCTTCTCGCTATGGGGGTTGTCCCTATTTTCAACGAAAACGATGTGGTATCGACAGCTGAGATCGGGAATGTGTTCGGCGATAACGACAGGATGAGCGCGATGGTCGCCTCGAAAATCGATGCCGATCTCCTGATTCTCCTTACTGATATCGATGGGTTATATACAGCCAACCCGAGAAGCGATAAGGATGCCGTTCTCATAAGGACGATAGAGAAGATTACTCCGGAGATAATGGGTTATGCGAAAGGTGCAGGTTCCAGATTTGCGACCGGAGGTATGAAGACGAAGCTTCTTGCTGCTGAGATTGCAAAAGACGGTGGCTGTGGTACTGTAATCGCTTCCGGTTATGAAAAGGATGCGATAGTGAGAATCGTCCGTGGCGAGGAGATAGGATCATACATCCTTCCTGATGAGAGACTTCATCAGAAGGAGAGATGGATACTGAACACACCGGCAGCAGGGACAATTGTTGTGGACGATGGAGCGAAGAAAGCTCTCCTGTCACATAAGAGCCTCCTTCCGTCGGGCATAAAGGCTATAGATGGTGTCTTTGCATCCGGTGAGGTTGTCGCGATAAAGGACTCGGAAGGAAGGGTTTTTGCGAAAGCTGTTCCTTATTTCGACAGTACTGAAATAGAGAAGCTTCAGGGTCACAAAAGCTCTGAAATCGATAGTATACTTGGTAAAGGGAGGAAAGACGTGATCTTCAGACCTGAGGATTTTGTCTTCATGGAAGGTGGCAAGCTATAGGGTAATGCATCAGATGCAGGATGTCGGTTTCAGGATTTCTGCATTGTATAGACAGCAGCAGATGGCGATAGGAATACTTGATCTTTCCACTAAAGAGGATCTTGTTGAGACGCTCAGATGGTATACAGAGAACATGAATATGCCTCTGTATGTCATAACACTGCAGTCGAGAATTGATGAAGCGGACTGGCAGGATGAATTCCCCGATGTCAATTTCATTATCTTCAAGCTTCCTGCAACGACCGGTGAGTATATCAACGCGTTCGCGGATGAGTGTTATGCGACATACTTCCTTGTCGTCCGTACAGACTCCGTGCTCGTCGCATTCGATGGTGAGCGCCTGATGCATCTGATGGGGGAGAAGAACCATCCGGCCATCATCACGCCCGTGATGATTTCATCCAGCCTTGAGATACTTCCGACACTTCGTGCTCCTTATATCAAAGGGAGACAGGTTGATCCCGCGTCATTCACTCCTACAGCGGATGCAGACGTGGAGGAAGATAATCTCTATCCTGTCATGGAGCTCGGATTATATGATAGAGCACTTTTCCAGAGACTCAGAAGCTACGATACGCTTATCTCAGGTGAATTCTATCAGGCAATGGATTTCGGAGTCCGTTGTTTTCTTCTTGGTCACAGGATATTCACAACCAGAGCTCTTGCGATACAGTTCCCGCGACGGATATCGGTAATCGAGGACAGATCTCTCTGCGATGGTGTCAACCGTTTCTATACAAAAGCGCTTTCCGTCCGCCGCATAGCAGGGAAGAATGTCGTTGAGAAGTGGAAGCCATATGTGGACAAGGAACTATTGAATGATGAGGTGAAGAAGAAGCAGGTAATGCTTCAGAAGACTGATTTCTTCACTCTTATGAAGAACTGGAAGGCTCCTGAGAGCAGTGAGTGATCAGATGACCTTCCTGCCTTTCCATTCAAAACCTTTTCCCGTAACTTCCTTGTAGAATGCATGTATGAGCATTGCCGCTGTCATCAGCATTGTCAGAGAGCAGGATATCGAGATTCTCTTCCTCCAGTTCTCTGCTTTGCAGCCTATGAACCATGCGAGGACGAATATGGCAGCTCCGGCAGCAAGCAGCAGGGCATCTAGGGCAAATCCCGTATAGATAAGGAAAGCAGCTGCGGCAATAGGCGAGAGAGCTATGTGAAGCAGCAGGATTATCGCAATAAGAAGAGGAATCACGGAGAATGCGTTCATCGGGATTATCCCAGCAACAGAGCGCTCTATGCCGATGAAAGACTCTTTCATGTTCCTGTACATGAAACATGCGGAATACTTGGAAAGATTAAGGAATGCGTATTTCTTCTTATGCTTGACGAAAAGCCTTACTATGCCTACATCATCGCAGATTGCACCTTCTATTGCTGAATATCCTCCAGTTTCCTCATATGCGCTTTTCCTCATCATTATGAATTGACCTATCGCGAAGGAGGCGGCAGGTATCGGGAAGCGATGGATGATGAACTGCGGAATGAGGATGCACGTCAGCATCATAGCGGACATGCAGATATTGCCGAAGAAAGATGAGCAGAGTTCGGTCGGATATCCGGAGATGATATCCAGCTTATGGTTTTCCATGACAGCATACGCATGCTCGATGCAATTATCAGAATGCATTGTATCTGCATCTGTAGCAAGTATGAATTCACCCTTTGCGTGAGGAATGAGCTGGAGCAGTGCGTTGATTTTCCCGTTTTCATTCAGCTTCTCGTCGGGATTTACCGAATAGACACGTATTCTTTCATCTTCTTTACTCAGTGTATCGAGTATTTCCTGTGTCCTGTCAGTGCTCTGGTCGTTGATCACAAGTATCTCGATATTCCGATAGCTCTGCTTCTGAAGCGATTTTATCAGCCGCTCGATATTGTTCTCTTCGTTCCTTGCCGGTACAACGACGGAGATAAGAGGATTCCCTTCAGGCTTATGGGTTTTATCAAAGCTTCTGAAATAACGTATGTTGAGGACAGTTGTAAGGAATGCATATATTCCCAGAACAAGCATAGCAATAGCATATATCCTCAACCATAAATCCATAGCTTTCTCTCTTTTTAAAGTGTATCAGTACCAGCTGCGATTGGCAAAGACTAGCACAGAACAGACTGCTGTATAAACCATCACACGGTATTTTGCAATCATTGCATTATGAATTGATTTGTGTTACCTGTTGCTTTGTCGTGAGGATAAAGCAAGTGAAGAGATTCGTTCTGATTATCATTGCGGTTCTGATGCTTCCTTCCCTGATGGGCAGTAATCTGCAGAGGACCTATACAGCGAGAGACTGGGAATACAGATTGACGGATATGCTATGCCGTGAAGCCGGCGTTGTTGGCACTCCCGGTGTTTCTCCGTTCCCTGCAAGCGGACTTATCATGGTTCTCGACAGAATCGATCCGGCAAGATTGTCACCTGAAAGCCGTAAGGATTACGAGGAGCTTTATGAAAAGCTTTCAAGTGATGGTGAAGCGACCGTATTCACCTATGACTGGATGAGCGTGGAAGCCGATGCAGGGGTGAATATCGGATTCAACATCGCCGATTATGATCAGTTTGACTGGAGCAATACCACTTCCGAGGAAGAATATGTCCGTGACAGACATAATGAGACTCTGGTCCCGTTCAGATACGATGATCCGTTTCTTTCCCTTCAGGCTAGGGTGTATTTCGGTTCCTGGTTCCAGCTTGAAGGCGGGATATCAGTAAACAACAACAGCCATCATCTCTATGAATCATCACTTGGCTGGCTCGTGTCAAAATACAAAGGCGAGCTTCTTGGAATGTGGATGCACGATCAGTATCCTGCCGCTCTTCAGTTCGACTTCCCATGGAGAGCTGGCCTTTCCGTCGGAAATGAGTATTTCTCATTCATACTCGGACGTTATCCATTCTCCGTAGGTACTGGTGTGACAGGAAATCTTGTCGCCGGAGACAATTTCTCGTATCAGGAAATTGCCCAGATGACATTCATGAACAACTACTTCACGTATTCGCTGTCATTGACCAATTTCGACCAGCAGATTCCGGGCGAGAAGGATAATGGTGAGTTCTATAGCCCCTCAAGCGGTATAACAAGCATGTCGGCACAGGAATTCTCCGGAGACCAGCAGTACCGTATCATCCATCATTTTGATATCAATATCATGAATTATGTCCGCCTCACATTCGATCTCGGTACAATTTACAATTCAGATAACGGCTTCGATATAAGGCTTTTCTACCCATTCTTCTTCCATCATAATCTCAGCAATTACACCAATGATACCGCCATGTCGTATTATGATGAGGCGAATAACATAATGGGTTTCACCCTTGAAGGTGCTCTTCCGCTAGGCCTTTCCGCATCTTTCTCATTCCTTCTAGATCAGGCGCAGACATTCAAGGAGGATTCTACTTCCGTACCGGCTGCATATGGTCTTCAGGCTAATATAAAGCATACAATCAGGACATCTTCAGGACGTTTCAATTCATTCCTTGAATTCGTGCTTACCAATCCGTATCTCTATCTGAATGGCAAGACATATACAGATCCTGAATATGGCAAATGCTACAACTACAATCTCGATTACATAGTCGGTTACTATTCCATGAATTACTCCGATGTTGGATATGCAGGATATGTATGGGGACCTGACAGCATCGTCCTGGCTGCTGGAACCGAGTATATTTCAGACAATGATTTCACAGTTGCATTCAATGCTCTTTACAGAATGCAGGGTGAGAATGGATACAGAATAAGGTCCGAAAGAGGTCC
>JADIMF010000029.1 GCA_017694915.1 Candidatus Ornithospirochaeta stercoravium | reverse complement strand
TTGAAGAGTTTCGTTTACTCTTCTTCTAAGATTTACTTTTGGGCATCACGGTTGTGGTGCCCATTATTATAAGAACTTGAGAGGATTAGGATTTGTTTTCTCTCCATTCAGCAGGAGACACTCCCATCTGTTTTCTGAATACCTTTATGAAATAGCTTGTGTATGAATAACCGCAGATTTCAGCAATATCCTTTATCTTCATGTTCGTGTTACTCAGAAGATTCTTTGCACTGTCCAGCCGTTTTTTTGTGAGAAACTGGGAGAAATTCATATCCATTTCTCTGCTGAATATTGCAGAGAGATATTGTGTACTGTATCCAAGTTCATCTGCTATTCCATCAAGTCCGAGAGATGGATTTCCGTAATTCTTATCGATAGAGGAGATTACTCTCTGCACGATGTCTCCGGAATAAACAGCATGATTCTCTTCCTGCTTCATATCCTCCAGGAATTCACGTTGTTTTCCGTATCCATCGATATTCTCACCGAAGGTTTTGCAGAAGAAATCCCTATCGATTCCTATAGGGATACTGTAACCTGAAGCCATTTCCTCCCAGCTATTGAGAATCTTCTGATAATCATCAGCTTTGGAATGGAAGGATGAGACAAGATTCTGAATCAGCTCAGATAATCTTACAGCTTCAGCTTCATCATTGATTCTCCATGCCTCATCCAGAGATAACCCTACAAAGCGTTTCTTCTCTTCTTTTCTGAGTATTTCCTCAATAGTGCTGTAGCGTATCGGTTTGAGAAGGTAATCCTTTATCCCAAGTCTCAGAGCTTCTCTTGCATATGAGAACTCGCTATAGCCAGAGATAACATAGAATGATGCAGGATTATCCTGAGAGGCTTCCTTTATCTCATATATCGCCTCAAGTCCTGACAGATCTGGCATTTTTATGTCAGTGAAGACAACGTCCGCAGGGTTCTGTAGACACTGGTTTCTGAGTCTTTCACCTGTATCAACGATTGTATATTCAAGATATGGCGATGGATACTGTTCCATGAAATGGGAGAACATCGATCTTACGCCATTCTCATCATCTGCTATCAGGACTCTCATTATATACATCCTTTCTCATTATTATTGTCACGACGCAGCCAGAATCTGGCATGCTTTCGATGGATATGCTGGCTTCCGGATCAAGGATCCTGATTCTGTTCATGCTGTTCGATATCCCGATTGAGGATGAATAATCCTTTTCTCTGCTGTCAAAACCAGCTCCATCATCTGAGATTATCATCCTTATCCGCTCAGAATCCATTGATTCTACCTTTATCGAAATATGGCATGGTGTTTCCTTCGGCTCCATTCCATGTATCACGGAATTCTCCACAAACGGCTGCAGGATAAGACGAGGAACGATAGTCTCAAGTATTCTCTCATCTTTTTCGATGCTGTATGTCAGCTTCGTTCCGAATCTTTCCTTCTGAAGCATCAGATATGATGAGATGAATCCGATTTCCTCTCTGAGAGACACGAGATTGTCTTTTCTCAGTACGTATCGCAGAAGATCAGAAAGGTTATATAGTCCATCCTCGAGTTCCCTGTATTTTCCTTCATAGATGAGTGCGATGAGACTGTTGAGGGTATTGAAGAGGAAATGCGGTTGGAGCTGTGACATGAGCGCTCTGTTCTCGGCTTTCTCCTTCGCAAGCTCCGCAACGTAGTTCTTTTCTATCAGCTCCTGCAGATCCTTTATCGTATGATTTAGGCTGCTTCCAAGTTCTTCCAGCTCCCAGTTTTTCTTCCCTTCATAATGAACGCTGAAGTTGCCTTTCTCAACCTCCGCGAGGATTTCCCTCATCGCTGTAATCGGTTCAGATATTCTTCTTGTAAGCCTTCTGTTCAGAATCATTGAGATGATGATGGCTACCGCGTAAAGCAGGATTCCTGTTGCATATATCCTCAGTGTTCTCATCATCATTGTTGTCTTATCAAGAAGGATGTTGAGAGTGTATGGTGTATCGTTTATTGCATGCTGGATATGGTTCACAAGGCGGTCATCATATCCTGTGATCTTCCTGTATCCATTGTCATCGGATGTCTGAAGACGATTATCCATGAATGATTCAGAAGAAGCGGCTGCGATGAGATTGGCATTATTGTCAGCAATATATGCGATATAAGGAACGCCGAAATCAAGATCGGAGAAGAATGTGGCTAGTGAAGATGGCAGTATATCTATCTTTATCACGGCATATGGCTTCTTTGTGACAAGGTTCCTTATCGTAGATACGAGTGAGATCTTCTTTATGCCATCCTTCTGGTCATAATACTCCGTTGTATGAGGTGGATAGAATACGACATTTCCCTCTGCCCGGATTGCCATCTGGTACCAGTCCTCCTTCGTCCAGTCATAGCCTTCGATAGGCTCTGCCTCGTTGAAATTGGAGTTGGAGTAGATCATTTTATTGTCATGGACGATAAGCGATGCGTAGAAATCATTGCGGACATACCGTATCGATGAGATGAGGTTTCCGAATCTGTTGTTGAAGACTGTCTGATCCGTAAAGCTCACATTGTCCTGACGGGAGAACCTGTTCAGGAGCGACATCACCTCATCATCGAAAAAGGGGAGGATTATCACCTGCTCGATATCATTGATATACATCGAGATGTTCTCTGCAAGACTGTCTATATATCCATCGGTAAGGACCAGCTGCTGTTTTGTCCAATGGCGCTGTTGCATCTGCACGCCAAGTACTATGGTGAGCAGAAAAGGCAGCATCGTGCTCAGTATGAAATACTTTGTGAGGCTGTTTATAAGTTTTCTGCTCCGTGCCATGAAATAATTATACCATTCTGTATGTGTTAAGTCTAAATTAATTTAATATAAAGAGTTGCATTAAAGCGTCCAAATAATATCAAAGTATTATCCAATCTTAAGAAAGTATCATTTACACAGCAGGAAGGTGCTTTAAGAATAAAAACAGAACCTTATAAAAAAGGAGAGGTATGTAATGAAAAGATTCCTGGTGATCATGCTTTGCGCACTATGCGTTATAGGATTCGCCACAGCTGGCGGAGCAAAGGATTCATCATCCAAAGATAGCGGTCTTCATGGATCGCTTACTGTTGCTACAAATGCCAGTTCACCTACATTTGATGCTGTAGAGCATATCGTGGAACTCTTCATGGAAGAGAACCCTGGTGTTGATGTTGAATATACTACTTACGGCAGTGATTATGAGAACCTCATGAAAGCAAGAATGGCTGCAAATGATCTTCCTGATGTATTTGCAACGCATGGATGGGCTGTTAACAGATATGCAGAGTATCTGATGCCTCTCAACGATCTTGAGCTTTCCACACGTATCGCTCCAGCTGTTATTGATACTGTTACCACAGATGACGGAAGCATCGTAGCAATGCCTGTCACAATGGAGCAGAGCGGTATGATCTACAACAAGGCAATTCTCAGAGAAGCTGGATGGGATCATGTTCCACGCACTATCGATGAATTCTTCCAGTGCTGCGAAGATGTGAAGGCACTTGGTGTAACTCCTGTCTATATAACAGGTAAGGATACAAGAAACCAGGCTAACCTTATGGACATCATGGCTGTATCCATCCTGATTACATGCAATGATGCCGGTGATAACGCTGAGGCTCTTTACAATGGTACATTCGACTGGTCGAAGTGGGCACCTGTTTCATCGCTTATCACAGAACTCCGTGACCGCGGTCTTCTTAACGTGGATGCAACAACAGCAGATCCTATCTACACACAGGAGAAACTTGCATTCGGTGAGGCTATGTTCAACTTCAACAACCAGGCAGCAATCACATCTGCATGGGAACTCAATCCGGATGCAGAGCTTTCGATGATGCCGGTACCTGGCTTCCATGAAGATGATGAGCAGATCTGGATCGGCGGTGAAAGAGAATGCTATGGAATCTGGAAGGATACTCCTAACAAGGAACTGGCAATTGCATTCCTTGAATTCATGGCACGTCCGGAGAACGTAAAGTATGTATGTGATACAGCTGGCATGCCTGCAGGTTTCATCGATATCGATTCCGAGCAGAAGCTTTCCGAGGATTATGCAGCATTCGCAGATCTCAAGATCTATCCATACTTTGACCGTGAATGGCTGCCTTCTGGAATGTGGGCAACTATGAGAACTATCGGTGGTGCTCTTACCGCAGGTGAGATGAGTGTCGAGGAATCATGCAACACAATGCGTGACAGTTATCTTTCGCTGATGGCTCAGCAGTGATTGACCTGGGGAGCTGCCTTGAGCAGCTCCTCTTACTCAGGAGGGAAAAATGAATAACGGTAATAAGGATTTCAGACGTTTTTTCCAGTCAGATCCAAGAGCTCTCACGTTGCTGACATTGCCTGCTGTTGTTCTCTTCGTATCTTTCGTTGTGGTACCTATTATTTCGGGTATCAATATTTCATTTACAAACTGGAATGGCTATTCCCAGAGTTATTCATATGTCGGATTCGACAATTATCGTAAGATGGTCACCGATCCTCAGATGTGGACGGCTTTCCGGAATACTCTGATTTATGGATTCGGCTCAACATTGATCCAGACGATATTGGGACTCTCTCTGGCCATGCTTCTCTGTTCGAAGTTCTTCTTCAGAAGCGCGGCGAGAACGATTGTCTATCTTCCTGCGATGGTTGCTCAGCTTATCATTGGCTATATCTGGTACTTCATAGTCACATACGAGCGCGGCGCTCTCAATGATATTGTCGTATTCCTGGGTGGTGCGAAGATAGACTGGATGAGCAAGGGGTTCCGGGCCGTTATAATCATCATGCTGATCAATTCCATCGCGTATTGCGGTAAGACGATGATTATCTTCATTGCAGGTCTGCAGGCCATCCCTGATATGTACCGCGAAGCGGCAAGTATAGATGGCGCGAATGGCTGGCAGGTTTTCCGTCATATAACAATGCCTATGCTTCTTCCTGCATTCACAACAAGCCTTGTGCTGAATATCATCGGCGGATTGAAGATGTTCGGTCTTGTAGTTGCTATGACCAATGGCGGACCGGGGTATGCTTCGCATTCTCTTTCGTCTTTGATAAACAACCTCTATTTCGCTAACCAGCAGGCAGGATACTCTGCGGCTGTCGGAATGTTCAGCTTTGCTTTCATTGTGATAGTGAATGTCCTTCTGAACAGATATCTGCAGAAAAAGGAGATGCAATACAATGGCTGAGAAGAAAAGCAAACTCAAGACACGTTGGAACTGGCTTAAATCTATTGCAGCGATTCTGATTTCTGCATTCTTTTTCGCTCCGTTCTATATCATACTGTCTCTTTCATTCAAGGCACGTACAGATAGGTCAAGCTACTGGCTGTTCCCTAAGGAGCCTACGCTGGATGCCTATGCGTATGCTCTTGATAAAGGCGATATAGGACTTGCAATTATAAATACGCTTATCGTTACGGTATTCTCCGTTGTTCTTGTTCTCGTCTTCGGGGCGATAGCGGCTTATCCGTTATCAAGGCATAAGACGAAGCTGAACAGGTTCATACTTTCATGCTTTGTCGGCGTCATGATGGTTCCACCGCTTTCAGTTCTTGTTCCGATCTATAAGGAACTTGTTTCCATCGGAGGAATCAATACATTCTGGGGCATCATACTGATTACCGTCACCTACAGCTTGCCGATGTCCGTCTTCATGTTTTCCAACTTCATATCAGGGATACCGAAGGAACTTGATGAGGCGGCGCTTATCGATGGCTGTTCGCAGTTTATGATATTCCCGAGGATAATCCTGCCGAATATGGCTCCGGTAATCTCATCGGTGCTTATTCTTACAGGTGTATCCATCTGGAATGATTACAGCTTCCAGCTCTATGTATTGCAGAGACCTAAACTGAAGACAATCACGCTTGCTATCTCATCATTCTTCTCTGAAGGAAATAGCAACATGCCGGCAGCGGCAGCTGCCGCAGTACTTTCAGTACTTCCTGTTGCAGTGATTTATCTCTGTCTTCAGAAGTACTTCATCAAAGGCACTATGGATAGTGCGGTTAAATAAGGAGAAAAATTATGTGGCAGGATGATATCTGTTTCGGCCAGAGTGTCGGAAAGAAATTCAACAGTGACGGAAGCGCAAGAGTATTCAAAGGCAACACTATGATCTGCCTTCTGGACCATGATACGGAAGTTTTCAGAAGGGTAGTAGCTGAACGCGATCTTATTTCATCAGTATTCCCTGTGGATGTGTTTTCTCCGCTTCCCGATGAAAGTCTTCATATGACAGCAATCGAGGGTGTCTGCAATGATGTCAGGGAAAAGGATTACTGGACCTCGCTTCTTACAACCGATACTCCTCTTGTTGAAGTTGATGATCTTTTCGAGGATTTATGGAAGAAGGTTCCACCATTCCCTCCTGTAAAGATGAGATTCGATAATCTCTGGATCAGCAGTGGTATCTGCATCGGTCTTTATCCTGATAGCTACAGCGATGATGTCCTCATAAGGGACTGGAGAGATGCAGTCAGCTCTGTAATGGAACTCAGATTCCCCGGTCATGACAGATACAGGTTCCACATCAGCCTCGGATACGGAATCAGCATGCCTGATAAAGAAGGCATGGAGAAGCTGGATTCCTTCAAGAAGGACTTCGATGAAAAGTGCAGAAAGGAAGGCTTTGTCTTTACGGTTCCGCCTGCAAGCATGACGTATTTCGACAGTATGCTTTTCTTCAGCAAGGAGAGACTTCCCAGATAATGGATGAAATACGCTTCCTGACCGATTCATCGATAGTGATAAGAATACTCTTCTCTCTGGTTATAGGAGGAATCCTGGGGCTGGAGAGGGGGCTCAAGAATAGGCCTGCAGGGCTCAGGACATACATTCTTGTATGCATGGGGTCCTGCATCGTCATGATGACGAATCAGTATGTCTATCAGGTGTATGGAACGGGAGATCCTGTGAGAATGGCTGCACAGGTTATCAGCGGAATAGGTTTCCTCGGAGCTGGCACGATTATAGTAACTCGCCGTAATCAGATAAAAGGACTGACTACGGCTGCTGGTCTCTGGGCATCTGCCTGTATCGGATTGTCGATAGGAATAGGACTTTATGAAGTTGCTGTCATCGGAGGAGCGGCAATCTTCATTGTCCTTACGCTTCTCAATCACTGGGATCTCTTCATAAGATCGAGGGCCAAGGATGCCGAGGCTTATGTCGAAATCCCAGAATCGATGTCTTTCAGTGTTTTTCTTCATGAGGCGAAGATGCGCGGCATCATCGTCTGCAATGTCCAGATAGACACGGAAGAACCTGTTTCTACAGGTCGATTGTCATTTATCTGCACGCTCAGGAGCGAAAAGAGAGTAGAGCACAGCGAGATGCTCCGAACGCTCAGAACTATTTCAGACGAGATTTATGCTGATGAAATCTGATTACACTTTCCTTGCGAATGCCTTTTTTCTGTAGAAGACAATCGCATAGCAGATTACATCATCATAATCCTCTGTATCGGAATAATGCCTTTCCCTTATCTGTTTTACAGCTTCATCAAGTTTCTGGGGCACATCAGAAATTGCATGGGCTCTTTTAATTTCGAAGATGGCAAGCTTGTTTTCCGGCCTGTTGCCGATTGTGATATCAGGTCTTCCTTCGCCTTGCTCTCGGTTAGATTTCACTGGATATGGCGAGCCTGAGAGTAAACCTACAAGGAATGCGTGGTAATAGCTTTCGATATAATCATAATAGCTTATCGATCTTGAAAGATAGCGTGAGATTATACTGGACAGAGCTTCCGCATTTCCATTCCATATAGCAGAGAAAAGCTCATCGCGATTGCTTCTCTTTGCAAAGTCGGTAAACCATTCATCTGCTGATTCTGCGAAAAGATTTCTTATTTCCTCATTGGGAAGTTTAAGTGAAGTCTCCTTATTTGGATTGTATTTTCCATCTATGGTCAGATACCCCGTGGAAAGAAGAAGGCTCCAAATATTGTTTTCATTGGAATATACATTGCTATATGTCAGAGTCTCAGATATTTTCTTTTCTATTGCCTTTCCTTCGATGAGTGCAGTGAAATCGTCTGAAACAGAGGCTTCCGTAATATCGATAAGCTTTCTTATCGCATTATTTCCGCTGCTGTTTGCCCAGAAATTGTCAGGCTCTGCATCTTTATCTTTCATAAGCTTTGAGACATATAGAATGACATCCCAGGGGGTGTAAAGCTTTTCACTGCCAATACAGTATCCGTCATACCATTTCCTGATTACGTCTTTCTTCTCGGAAAAGCCAGCAGCTGAAAGCAGTTTATCTACTTCATCACCAGTGAATCCGAAAGCAGTTTCATACCCGATTCCAGTTACAGAATAAACGGCAAGATTGTTGAGTCCTGTGAACAGGCTTTCTTTTGATATTCTCAGACAACCGGTGAGAATGGCTTTCTTTACATCATTGTTATCCTTCAGAACCGAGTAGAATAACGCCCTTATAAGATTGAGCATTTCCGTGTAGTATCCATTGTCGCTGGCTTTATCAAGCGGTACATCATATTCATCTATAAGGATTATGACCTACTTGCCATAATGTTTATGCAGAAGACGGGAAAGCAGAGCTAATGATGTCATCAGATCTATTGCAGAGGAATCTGAAGTCATGAGTTCTGAGAATGATTTCCTGTCGTCAGCGAATAATTCATCTTCGAGAATGAATGAATATTCTTTGAATATTTTCCCTATTTCCCTTTTCAGCATCCCCTCAGCTATTTCATAGCTGTTACCATCGATTTCCCTGAGCGAAAGATAGATGACAGGATATTTGTTCATCCATTCATCTACGATCTTCTTTTCCTGCATTATCTTCAGACCATGAAAGAGTTCTCTGCTGTCTTTTCTTATGTCGAAGAAAGAGCAGAACATCGACTGGAGGGTTGTCTTTCCGAATCTGCGTGGGCGTGTGAATAATATGGAGTTCGTTCCTGCATCTTCTTCGATGAGTTCAGAGATTACATATGTCTTGTCGACATAATAGTAGTTATTCTTTCTTATATCTTCAAAATTGGAGAGGCCGATCGGTAGTTTTATGGCTCCCATATAATCTCAATCACACACCCTGTACTTTTATTATCGATGGAATCTGGCGTATGGCAGAAGTTGTCTTCTTCATCGCATCCTCGCTATCTGCACTGATTGTGAATGTTCCGACAAGACCTTCAGGAGCCACATCGAGAGATCCCTGGATGAGATGGCTGTTATGCTTTCTTACCGCGTTGTCGATTTCACTGAAGAGCTCTGAGTTGAATTTTGCAACGACAGAGAATCTCCTTACGAGTTCCTGGCTATCCCATTCGACAGGTACTATACGCTCATCAGCTTCAGGCATGTTCGCAAGGTTAGGGCAGTCCTTTTTATGAATTACATATCCTCTGCCTCTTGTGATGTATGCAACGATATCATCGCCATGGACAGGATTGCAGCACTTTGCGAAGTCGAAGAGTATGTTGCTGTTCTCTCCGATTATCACAGTGCCTTTCTTCTCATGAGAGATGAATTTAAGTCCCTGAAGGGTAGGAATCCTCTTCTTTGCAGATTCCATCGCAGGATTCTGTACAGGCTGAGGCTTCTTCGGAGTCTGTGCAATCGGAAGATTAGTCGATTCATTCTTGTTAAGCCATGCCCTTATCTTCTTCTTCGCCGATGTCGTTGTCGCATACTCAAGCCACTGCTGATTCGGATGTGCGCTCGGGCTTGTCATGATTTCAACTATCTGTGTATTGGACAGTGGCTTATTCAGCGGAATGATGGAACCATCGGCTCTAGCTCCTGAGCAGTGATTTCCGATTTCCGTGTGTACCTTGTATGCGAAATCAAGAGGCGTGGATCCTACAGGAAGCTCTATTACATGGCCCTGCGGAGTGAATACGACTATGGAATCCTTCAGAAGTTCATTCTTGATCTCGTCCATGAAGTCTTCGCTCTGGGCAATCTCCTTGGACCATGTCTTTATCTTGCGGATTATCTTCTGGTAGTTGATTGAGTCTACGGTCTTCCATGTTCCTGATTCAGAGCCGGATGCAGCTTTGTATGCCCAGTGGGCGGCAACACCTTCCTCCGCAGTCTTGTGCATCTCCTGCGTCCTGATCTGTATCTCGAGATGCCTGTTCTGAGGGCCGAGAACCGTCGTATGAAGCGACTGGTAATTGTTCGCTTTCGGCATTGCGATGTAATCCTTGAATCTTCCCTCGATAGGAATCCACATCGAGTGTATGACTCCCAGGATTGTGTAGCATTCAACAGTTGTCTGGCATATGACTCTTATTCCGAGGATATCGTAGATCTCATCGATCTCCTTCTTCCTCTTCTTTATCTTCTGATATATGGAGTAGGCGTGTTTCACACGTCCTGTTATCTCAATATCATCGATGCCGGCTTTGTGGCATGCCTCTGCAATCGCCTTCGATACCTGCTTTATGTACGCGGTGTATTCGCCTTTCTTCTCCAGGAGGTATCCATTGATATACTCATAGGATTCAGGCTTTAGGGCCTTCAGCGAAAGATCCTCAAGCTCTGACTTGATTGTCTGCATACCGAGGCTGTCAGCAATCGGAGCGAAGATATCGAGACAGTCCTGTGCAAAGGCACGTTTTCTCTCAGGAGAAAGTCCTGATATGGTCCTCATGTTGTGAAGCTTATCAGCAAGCTTTATGAGAATCACACGGAGGTCCTTCGACATGGCGAAGAACATCTTCTTGATGGTCTCAGCTTCCTGTATCGATTTCTCGTCTGTGATTCTTGATATCTTCGTTACAGCCTGGACCATTTCCCCGACTTCCTTGCCGAAGAGGGTTGCTATCTCATCTTCAGTGGTGTCCGTATCTTCAAGCGTATCGTGGAGAAGTCCTGCGGAAACTGTATCGGCATCCATTCCGATCTGCATGAGGATTTCCGCGACAGCAATTGGGTGTGTGATATACGGTTCTCCTGATTTTCTCTTCTGATCACCGTGTTTCTTCGCGGCGAAAACAGCAGCAGCTGCAATCTTGTCCTTATCCTCGTCAGAGTAGCGTATGATGTTCTTTACGAATTTATCTATCAGGTCCTTATTCGGAAAGTCTTCCATATATCACACGCTCCTTGCCAGCAAGATCCTTATCGACGCCAATCGATGAGAAACCGCTTATTCTTAGAAGATTATCACATAAAGCAATCTGCCGGTAGTCGCACTCTATAAGAAGATATCCATTATCTGAAAGAAATTCCGGACTTTTGTTTATGATTTCACGAATGAGATCCAGTCCATCCTCTCCGCCTCCGATGAAAGCGGAAATAGGTTCTGCTTTCACATCTTTGTCCGTTTCCTCGTACCATTTATCGGTGAGGTAGGGAGGATTTGTCACTATCATGTCAAAGCGTTCGCCCTTCCATGGCTCGAAAAGGCTTCCTTCACGTGCATCAGGAGAATTTCCGCATATATTCCTGTAATTCTCTTCTGCGATAACCAGTGCATCGTGCGATATATCCGAAAGCGAGACTGGAATCGACAGCTCATAGGCAATTGATGTTCCTATCGCACCGCTTCCCGTGCAGAGATCGAGTATCTTCGGATTCTTTATTGTCCTTGCAATCTCCAAAGCTCTTTCGACGATTGTCTCCGTGTCAGGGCGTGGAATAAG
>JADIMF010000028.1 GCA_017694915.1 Candidatus Ornithospirochaeta stercoravium | reverse complement strand
GGAAAAAGGAGCTTACAGCTGAAAAAGAGAAAGCAGACGCACAGCTTTCACGGCTTGTTGCTAGGCTTCAGCGTTTCGGAAAGTTCTGGATAGAGGCGCTCGACAGGTCATCTTTGCTTTCCCTTGATTTTACCTCTCCTTCCTTTATGCTTTCGGATCTTAGCAGCATAAAAGATAGCGAACTTGCGGATTACCCCTTCGCGGAAGCAGAGAAATATATAAAATCTCTTAAGAATACGATATGGGAGAAATGGAGTTCGGAGAAATCATATCTGAATGAAATAGAGAAAAGCATTACCTCTCTTGATAGTGAGATAGAAAGGCTTGAAAAAGGCATAAAACCTTTTCCTTCTGCAGTAGTTCGCCTTCAGGAAAGGCTTTCCGCTCTCTCTGATGGAAAACCTGTGATACTTGCGGATGTAACAGAGGTGGAGAACCCTATGTGGAGGAACGCTGTCGAAGGGTGCCTTGGCAATCATCGTTTTGATATTCTTCTTTCTCATGACATGTTTGGAAAAGCTGTGGACATCATTTCGGAGTATGAAGGTGAAGGTGTTTCTGCTGTAGATATAGATTCGATTCCGGATTCTGAAGTTCTGCCTGAATCGCTTTATGAGGAAATATCAACCGAAAATCCTTATGCGGATAAGTATCTCAGGTTTCTGCTGGGATGTATCGTGAAGGGTAGCTCAGGTGAAGCTTATATAAATACCGGGGCTATCTGTTTCCATGATTCCAGGATTGAGGCAATAGGAAAGGATGTATTTGCATTTCCGTTCCTTGGCCGTGCCGCGGTTGATTATCAGATAAGAGAAAGAAAAAGGGAGAAGGAAGAGAAGGAAAAGGAAAGAGAGCTTTCAGCGGTCCGAGGCAGTTTTCTTGAAGATTCAAAGGATGGCCCGGAGCTGCCTCCGCAGGAAATGATAGCGGAATGCCAGAGCGCATTTTTTCGTCTTCCTTTGATCGATAACGAGATCGCTGCGATTGATGATGAGCTTTCCTGTATTGATACCATGTACTTCACTGATCTGGAAAAGCAGATCGATGAAATGAAGCTACAGGAGAAAGTGAAGCAGACAAAGCGTGATTCAATTGTACGTCGTGCAGGTGAGCTTGATTCTGATATCCGCAGGCTTGCTGATTATATTATCCCTGATCTTGAGGAAAAGGTGGCGTCCGCAAAAACCGCAATCGAGACTGAATACGACAGTGAGTGGATAGCTTCGACTGGTGAGATCAGATACCAGAAGGAGAAAGATAGCAATAAAGGCGGCAGAAGCCTTCTTGAGCGCTTTACGGTTGCGATTTCATCTACGATGACGAGAATCTCGAATCTGAGGGTAGCCAGGGATAATCTTAGAGCAGATTATAACTCAGCATTCCAAATGGGACTTGATGCAAGACGAGAAGATAATGATGAGTACAATGCAGAACTGTCTGTATTGCGGGATGTGAAGCTTCCTGAATATCTTGAGAAAATAAAAGATGCAAAGGCGACAGCTGATAAGCAGTTCCGTGATGATTTCATATCGAGAATCAAGGAGAATATTGAAAACGTCAGACGCCAGATTGACAGCATGAATTCTATGCTCCGCCATTTCCGGTTTGGACGTGATAGGTATCGATTCACCGTACAGCCAAACAAGGAATACAAGCGTTTCTATGATATGTTCATGGATCCGCTACTCATGCGTATGAATGAAGGTGATGTCTCCATATTCCAGGATTCCTTCACGGAAAGCCATAAGAAGGAGATTGATGAGCTTTTTGGCGCGATAATACTCTCAGGCAGCGAAGGAGAACGCCGGGCCGAATTCGAGGAAGCTATTCGTAGATATACCGATTATCGTACCTATCTGACATTCGACTTCGTAGTGACCGATGAGGATTCAGGACGGAATCAGAGGCTTTCCGTGATGATGGGAAAGAAATCAGGAGGAGAGACTCAGCTTCCATTCTATATTTCTCTTCTTGTTTCATTTGCACAAGTCAGCCGTATAAGAAGTACAAGCCATAATAATACAGTACGTCTTATAATCCTTGATGAGGCGTTTTCGAAGATGGATGGAGAGAGAATAAGGGAGTCGATAAGACTTCTACGGGAAATAGGATTGCAGGCGGTGTTCTCCGCTCCTCCTGAGAAGCTAGGGGATATCGATCCTTTGTCTGATGAGACGCTCATCGCACTCCGTTCAAAGGATTCGTCATATGTGAGAAGGAAGAAGAGAGCTGATGCGTAAGGATGAGATAGCTTTGCAGATTCTCAATACGCTGCTTGATAAATATGAGAGAAGCAGCTCCTTCCGAGGAGGAAAACGGCGTATTATTCTTACACCTCGTACAGACATGAATCTCTTTCTGCTTCTTGAAAGTCCTGCAGATAGAAAACCTTTTATGGATGCAATAAATGAACTATCATCTGCTTCTCTCATTGGCTATGAGAATGACAGAGATGATGATTCTTATCCTTCGCTCATATATTTGCTGGTGGATGCAGATACCATAAATAGAGTTTATTCAGCTGCAGGAAGGAAAGATAAGCACCGCATCCTAGAAAACCTTTTCAGGAAGATTGCTGGTACCGCTGCCGAGATGCCTGAATGCGATATAAAAACTTATCTTCTTTCGGCTCTGAAGAAGACAGGTGAGTATATTATTCCCCGTCCATTCAGCGGTTCTTCGCTGGATGATGATATCCTTAAGGCTCTTTCATTCATGGCAGCAAATGAATCCGAGATCATGGAAAGAGTCATGAGCCTCAGGCTTTATGGAAATTCAAAGTATTTTGAGAAAGAAGTGAAATCCTCCGTTCTCTCTATTCTTCGAAGCATAGGACCAGAGAAGAGAGACGATGAACTTCTCTCTGCTTATTCTGTTGTGAGATATCCCGAAGAATTTATGTTCAAAGGGGATGTGATAATCAGATTCAAAGATGGAAGCTTTACGGATTTCTCCGCATTGAAATCCGGTTCTGTGATAACATCTTCAGATGCGGACAGGGCAGTTTGTGTTATTTCGAAAACAGTCAGTAAGATCACAACTGTGGAGAATAAAGCCAATTATATACAGCTTGCTGCAGAGGCGGGGCCGGATGAACTAGTGATCTTTCTTGGGGGATTCTTCAGTCCTGCAAGAGGCAGATTCCTGTCGCTTATGCATAGAAGCTTTCCCACTGCTGAATATCTGCATACTGGTGATATCGACCTCGGAGGTTTCCTCATTTTCCTAAAACTTAAGGAGATTATCCCTGAGATAAAACCTTACATGATGGATGCTGCAGCTCTCGACTCATATATTGATTCCGCGGAACCGATTGGTGATGGTAAATATCTTGCCTCTCTGCAGAACCTTCTTGAGGATGAATCCTTTTCTGTATTTCATCCTGTTATTTCTTTAATGCTGGAAAAACGGGTCAGGCTTGAACAGGAATCGTTCCTTGGATGATTTTTCTTGACAGCCCAATCAGGCAATGAGAGAATCATCTCTGGTCAGAGACTCCACACAGCAAAGAATATTGGTTAGCAAAACCCTATAGCAATGGAGTCTGACAGGAGGGAAATATGACACAAAGGTGTATTTGTATTTAGTTTACTTCAGCATGGAAGACTTCTTGCAGCAATCATGTAGAGGTCATGAATTCTTAGACTGATAATCTGAGTTATTTCAGAAGTCTGAAGTGCTTTTTGATTGAAATTCTGGCGGAAGACTCATTGCAGCACCTTTTCTTAATCGAATCCCCGTTTGTCTGAGTCTGAAGCCTTTGTCTTCTCGATTATTTTCTGGAGATATTATGGAAAATCTTTTTCTCAAGGCTCTTGATAATTCAATGAGCAATAAAAGAACCGAAAACGGTGCTTTATCTTTTAATTCAAGTGGAAATCCTGTCCTTGATCTCTTCGCTCTCGGCGGTGCATATCGTTCGCGTAGTGATGAGGATATCCTAGCCTTATGGAGAAAGGCATATGCCGAATCTCCACTGGATGCACTTCTTGTACTCTTCTATATCCGTGCAGCAAGGGAGGGTATCGGGGAGAAGCGTTTCTTCAGAGTAGCTTTTGCCGATTTTCTGAAATCTGGAAAGCTGAATAATGAGGCCGCAGCTGAGCTTATCGCGCTTGTATCTGAAGCCGGCAGCTGGAAGGATCTCGTCTCAGAACCTGTATTCTCATCATCGCCTCTTGTGGGAGAGATAATCGTGAAACAGCTTCTTCTTGATTCGGCAAGCGATGCACCATCCCTTCTTGCCAAGTGGATTCCATGCGGAAGAGGCAATGAGAGTGCAAAAAGAGAAACAAAGCGTTTTTCCTCCCTTTTCAGTATGTCTGAGAAGAATTACAGGAAGCTTGTCGTTGGAATCAGGAGAAAACTGTCACTTGTGGAGACAAGGATGGCCGAGAACAGGTGGAACGATATTGAATACGACAAGATTCCGTCGAAAGCAGGATTGAAGTATACAGCTGCGTTCCGAAGACACGATGAAGTACGTTACTCTGAATTCATCAATGCTGTGAAAGATGGAAGAAGAAGCGTTAATATGTCTCTCACGATGCCTTATGAGATTGTGAGTCGCGTGCTGTATAAGGATGACGAGGCTGCAGAAGCTTTCTGGAAGAATCTTCCTGATTTTGTCCGGAAGGATGAAAGAGCGATTGCTGTTGTTGACATCTCTGGTTCGATGTTCGCCCGCTACCTAAATCCATGGCCTGTTACGGTCTCCGTTTCACTTGGTATCTACTTTGCAGACAGGCTTACGGGTCCATTCGGAAAGAGATTCATCACTTTCTCCGATAACCCTCGTCTTGTTTCGCTTGAAGGAGCTTTGACGCTTCGTGAGAAGGTTCAGCTTGTTCTTTCTGAAGACAACGTGGGATACAATACGGACATCGGTAAGGTGTTCTCCCTTATCCTGAAAGCTGCCATTGAGTCAGATGCAAAACCTGATGAAATGCCGGAGACGCTTTACGTCATCTCCGACATGGAATTCGATGAGGCGGCGAATCCTGCTGAGACGAATTTCGAAGAGGCAGAACGGATTTTCGCAGAGAATGGATACAGGCTGCCATCTGTTGTTTTCTGGAATGTCGCGGCACGGAACAATACAATTCCTGTAAAGTCGTGGAATAGTAATGTCTCGCTTGTCTCAGGCTGCTCTCCATCTGTTTTCAGCATCGTATTCGGTGGGAAAACTCCGCTTGATGTGATGAATGAGACAGTAAGGAAGCTGTCCTTTGCAGAGAGAATCCTGGCTCTCCCTCTCTAGTGGGGGAAGAGCCTGGTGCATCACAGTTTTGAGAAGATGTCCCCGTAACCTTTGATGAAGAGGACAAGGATTACAAGCGGCAGAATCCATTTCACATAGATCCTCAGCCATGATGGGAATTTAAGACCTTTTCCTTCATCGGCTTCCGTCTTGAATCCTTTCCAGCCCCAGCCAAATGCATGCGAACAGAAAAGGACAAGAAGAAGGGAACCAAGCGGTGTGATTGTGGATGATATCAGGAAATCCTCGAGATCAAGAACACTTGTACCAGCGCCTAGCGGTGTGAAGGATGTGAATGTGCTGTATCCAAGAATACATGGCAGGGCGAGAATCATCAGCAGGAACATGTTGATGAGTACCGCTTTGCGTCTTGTCCAGCCGTGGCTGTCCATCCAGTATGAGATGATGTTCTCGAATACTGCTATAAGCGTTGTCATGGCAGCAAATGCCATAAAGAGGAAGAATAGCGTTCCCCATATTCTTCCTCCATCCATGGATGAGAATACGCTTGGCAATGTTATGAATAAAAGGCTGGGGCCGGAGCCTGGGTTGATTGAGAATGAGAAGCACGCGGGGAAGATTATGAGGCCTGAAAACAGTGCTACGAAAGTATCGAGTGAGATGATTCTCACTGATTCTCCAGTGAGCGACTGCTCTTTGCCGATGTATGAACCGAAGATCTCCATGGAACCAATTCCGAGTCCGAGCGTGAAGAAAGCCTGGCTCATGGCGGCGAATATCGCTTCAGATATTCCCGCTTCCTTCATCTTATTGAAATCCGGAATGAGATAGAAGGAAAGACCTTCCTTAGCTCCCGGAAGCCTCATTGAGTTTATAGCCAGAATGATTATTAGTGCCAGAAGACATGCCATCATTATCTTCGATGCTTTCTCGACACCTTTCTGCAGCCCTCCGAGACAGATCATGAAGCCGATTACTATCGCTATGATCGTGAAAAGATACTGTATTCCTGTGCTTCCAAGAAGAGATGAGAAGAACGCTTCAGAAGACTGACTGTCCAGAGATGATGCTTTCCCTGTAAGCATTGAAGCAAAGTAATAGAGCAGCCATCCTGTGACAACTGTGTAATACATCATCAGAAGGTAGTTTCCCGCGATAGCCACAGGACCATACCAGTGCCATTTCTTTCCCTCAGGTTCAAGAGTCCTGAGCGCTACGGATATGTTTCTTCTGGAAGCCCTGCCTATGGCAAACTCCATGATCATTACAGGAAGTCCCACCATGACGAGGAACAGCAGGTATATCAAAACGAAAGCGGCGCCACCATAACGACCTGTTATATAAGGGAAGCGCCATACATTGCCAAGTCCGATTGCACATCCAGCGGATAGGAGTATGAATCCTATCCGTGATGATAATTTCTCCCTTTCAGCCATGCCATTGATGATATTGCGTTTCTCTGAAAAGGAACAGAGGGCATCAGAGCTTTGAGAAGATATCCCAATAGCCTTTGAGGAATATCACGAGGATGATTACAGGAAGAATCCAGCGGATGTAAACCCTGAGCCATGATGGGAATTTTATGCCTTGTCCTTCATCGGCTTCAGCAATGAAATTCTCCCAGTTCCATCCGCATTTATGAGAGCAGAAGATGACAAACAGCAGTGAACCGAGCGGCATGATTGTCGATGAGATGAGGAAGTCCTCCAGATCAAGTACCTGCGTACCATCTCCAAGCGGATGGAATGATGAGAGGACATTGTAGCCGAGGATACATGGCACGGAGAGAATGATGATGAGAATCATGTTCACCCATACGCTCTTCTTTCTCGACCAGCCGTGATTGTCCATCCAGTATGCGATGATATTCTCAAATACCGCTATAAGCGTTGTCATTGCCGCAAACCCCATGAAAAGGAAGAACAGAGCGCCCCAGAGCCTTCCTCCGCTCATCTTCGCGAAGATGTTGGGAAGGGTGACGAACAGTAGTCCTGGTCCTGACCCCGGATTCACACCATATGCAAAGCATGCCGGGAAGATGATCAGTCCGGCCATGAGCGCGACAGAGGTATCAAGAGCGATGACTCGTATTGCTTCACCTGTGAGTGACTGCTTTTTGGATGTGTATGAGCCGAAGATTGTCATTCCTCCCATTCCGATGCTGAGCGTGAAGAAAGCCTGGCTCATAGCGGCGAAGATTATCTCAGAAAGCCCTGCCTCCGACGCTCTTTCCATATCGGGGACGAGATAGAATCTCAGGCCTTCACCACCACCTGGAATCAGGAGTGAGTTGATGACAAGTATGAACATTATCGCGAAAAGCAGGAGCATCATCACCTTTGAGGCTTTTTCAACGCCTTTCTGCAGTCCTCCGAGGCATATGATGAATCCGATTGCAACACTTGCCGCCATGAAGAGGAACTGCGTGACAGGTTCAGCCTGAAGGGATGCGAAGAATGATGCTGATGAAGCGGCATCAAGGGAGGATGTATTTCCGATTACTGTCTGGAAGAAATAATAAAGAAGCCATCCTGTTATCGTTGTGTAGAACATCATCAGTAGGTAGTTTCCCGCAATTGCAACAGGACCGTACCAGTGCCATTTTGTGCCTTCCGGTTCGAGTTTCCTGAGAGCTCCTGCTATATTCTTTCCTGAAGCCCTTCCGATTGAGAACTCCATTACCATTACAGGAAGTCCTATGATTACAAGGAATACAAGATAGATAAGGACGAATACGGCACCTCCGTACTGTCCTGTGATGTATGGAAAACGCCATACGTTACCAAGCCCGATAGCGCATCCCGCAGAGAGGAGTATGAATCCAAGGCGGGAGGCAAGTGTTTCTCTTTCAGCCATGAAAAGGATTCTACGACAAAGAGTGGGAATATGAAATCCCGGGAAAAGGAAAACCCTTCAGTCCGATATTCCAGGCTGAAGGGCTCTGTTCATTATGATAGGGATGCTATCAGCCTTTTGCGGCTTCGAACTCCTTCTTCATCTCAGCTGAAGGCTCTGCTGTGAGAAGCGAGATAACGACGATGAAGATGCTGGATACGATGAACGCAGGAAGAAGTTCATATATTCCGAAGATTCCACCCATCGGCTTGATGAGGAAGTTCCAGATGAACACCATGGCGGCTCCTGAAAGCATTCCTGCAACCGCACCATATTCGTTTGTTCTCTTCCAGAAGAGTGAGAAGAGCATAAGTGGGCCGAAGGTTGCTCCGAATCCTGCCCATGCAAAGCTTACGATTGTGAAGATGACGCTGTTCTCGTCCATAGCGATTACTGCGCCGATTACAGCGATGATCACAAGAGCGATACGTCCGACGTTCATGATTTCCTTATCAGAAGCTTCCTTGTGGAACATTCTCTGCCAGAGGTTCTTGGAGAATGCGGAAGCAGCGATGAGAAGGTATGAATCAGAACTGGAAATCGTAGCTGCAAGGATACCTGCGCTTACAAGACCAGCGAAGAGCGGATGCATCAGTGTTGAAGCTGTGAATGAGAAAATCGTCTCGGCATCGGAATTCGTTCCGAAAGCTGTCGGGAAGATGACTCTTCCGATAAGACCGATTGCAATTGCCGCGAACAGCGATATGATGACCCATACGGTTGCGATACGGCGGCTCTTTGTAAGCTCATCCTGATGTCTGATTGCCATAAAGCGGAGGAGAACCTGCGGCATGCCGAAGTAGCCAAGGCCCCATGCCATCATTGAAAGTACTGAAATGAGTCCGTATGGAGCGGCATCTCCGAATACAGGAACGCCTGCTGAGGTAATCTGAACACCTGCCTCATCTACTGTAGGAACAGCGATATTGAAGAATTCAAGGAAGCCAGGGATGGCCTTGAGGTTCTCGAATACGTTTCCAAGTCCTCCTGCAGTGATTGTTCCTACTGTAAGTACGATGACAAGTGCAAGGACCATTACTACTGCCTGCATGAAGTCGCTGGCACTCTCTGCGAGGAATCCACCGAGGAATGTATATACAACTACGAATATAGCTCCGACTATCATCGTGATGTGGTAATCGATACCGAAAAGCGATGAGAAGAGCTTGCCGCATGTGACGAAGCAGCTAGAAGCATAAACGCAGAAGAATATGAGGATGAAAAGAGATGAGATTGTAAGGATTATCTTATTCTTCTCATGGAAGCGATTGCTGAAGAAGTCTGGAATCGTGATTGCGTTTCCTGCAATTTCTGAGTATCTTCTCAGTCTCTTTGCAACGATGAGCCAGTTTATATATGTACCGACAGCAAGTCCTGCTGCAGTCCAGAATGCATCTGCAAGTCCTGTCCAGTATGCCAGTCCTGGAAGTCCCATGAGAAGCCAGCCGCTCATATCGGATGCTTCAGCACTGAAAGCGGCAATCCAAGGTCCAAGAGATCTTCCGCCGAGATAATAATTCTCGGATGAGGCGTTAGCTCTCTTGGCAAAATATACACCAATCCCGATTACGACACAGATATAGAGTATCATGGTAATCAGAGTCTGAATCTGGTTTGAATCCATGCGTCCTCCTAAAGTTTTTTCATTGATAATACAATATATTGAAACAAGATGGGAAGGGAATGTGAAGAATGTGTTAAGAAAAAGCCTTGTGAAAAGTATATGAACAGGTCGCTGCAAGCAGTTTTGACATTGCCGGATTATTATGAAAAGGATGCTATTCTTTATCTAGATAAAGTGAATATGAGTGGTGAACTACTCCATCTTAGCTAAGGCTAGAAGATGGAGCTTCCGGCTTCGACGCAGATTGCTTCCATGCCTCATACGAAGCATCGAAGTCTGACATCCGCTCCACCGGAGTACGCTTCTGTTCCGGAAGCGTGCAGGCTATCTCATGCTTGCCTGCAAGAAGCAGTGTTTTCGCACTCTTTACATCACGATCCTCGGTGTATCCGCACGACGGGCATACGAACACCCTGTCTGAAAGAGTGATGCTGTCATGCATATGCCCGCATATGCACATCCTCGTCGATGGAAAGAACCTGTCGATTACAAGGATCTTCTCATTGGCCATGAGCTTCCTCTTCAGCGTGCCGAGGGCTGAGCTCTGGACCTGCTTCCCGAAAAGCCCATTATGCCAGCCTTTGATGTTCTCATCCTGTATGACCACGAGCTTCCTTCCCGTGACGATATCATGGTATACCTGATTCGCTATCGCCTTCCTCTTATTGGAAAGTCTCTCATACTCCCTCTGGATCCGTTTCCTCGTATCATACCAGCCCTCGGAGCCCTTCTTTTGGCGGGCAAGCTTCTTCTGCAGCCCCTTGAGGCGCTCCTGTTCTCGGACTGATATGTCGAATTTCTCACCTTCAGAGGTCGTTATCGTCGTCTTTATCCCGAAGTCGATTCCGATATCAGGTTTATTCTCCGTGTCTTTCTTTTCTTCATTCTTCGGCACATAGCACGTCAGCATGAGATATATGCCTGATGGCCTCTTCACCAGCTTGGCGCTGGCGTATTCAGCGTCAGCAGGAATCTGATCCATCCCGAATACGCGTATGGGTCTCTTTATCCCTGCAATATGCACCGTGTTCCTATACTTCCCGTTGGCATTCCCCTCCGGGCCGAAGCATATCCAGTGTGTATTGCCATACTGGTTGAGCTCTATTGAATCATATGAGGATCTGAACTTCAGCCTGCCGTTCTTCTTCCCGCTTTTCTTCCTCTTTGCTGCAAGTGATTCCATGTCTTGCTTCAGGGAGGAATATACATTCTGTATGAACTTCGCAGGCATCGTGAGCTGCCGTGCGACAGGATTGCCATCTTTATCAAGGGATGTGATGCTGCGCGTCTTCGTGCTGAAGCACCTGAACTTATCAGATTCGAGACCGATGAGGTAATTGCAGAGCCACCTGCACTCAGTGAAATACAGGAAGAGCTTGCCGCATTCTGCATTATTCAGGCACTTCAGATCGAGCTTGAGCTCAGCGGCAAAAGGGCGCATGGAAGCATGGCGGAGACGGGTTGTCCTGCCATTTTCCTTTATCCTCTCATTCTTCATGATGCGCTCTTCTGGTGTCATATCATGAATATAGGATGGATTTGCGATTTTCAGTCACAGATTCAGCACAATTCATCACAATCTTTCGCTGCAAGTAGAAGATGATGTCTTCTTGCTGATGTCCCGATAAATCCGAGATCATAATCTACCAGACAGATGATGGTCTTACGAAGATAGATGTAAGGCTTGATGAAGATACAGTATGGCTTACTCAGGCTGAGATGGTTGAACTATTCCAGTCCAGCAAGTCGAATATAAGCGAACACATAAAGCATATATTCGAAGAGGGGGAGCTGTCGGAGACATCAGTAGTTCGGAAATTCCGAACTACTGCGGCTGACGGCAAATCATATAACACCACATTCTACAATCTTGATGTGATAATTTCTGTAGGTTACAGGGTGAAATCCCTGCGTGGTACATAGTTTCACGTCTGGGGAACTCGGTACTAAAGGCGTACATATTATCACTGTGATAAGTTGGATTGCTGCGGGTTAAAAGCGTGATAGAAGAGAAAAATACATTGTTATATTTCGTGATGAAAAGCTATTGACCTTATTATATATAACTGGTATTTTATCACACGTTGTTGAATAAACGACTAGCCGCTTTAGCTCAGTTGGTAGAGCAAAGGACTGAA
>JADIMF010000027.1 GCA_017694915.1 Candidatus Ornithospirochaeta stercoravium | reverse complement strand
GCGGATTATAACATCCGCATATCTTTCAAGAAGCATGTTCATAACGGATGGGATTATATCAGCGAGCATGGAAAATGGATATAGGACACTCAATAAAGTAAAAGCTGACTAAATAAATAAGGAGATCTTTGAAGACCTCCTCGATTTGCTCCCAGAACGCATCCGGGGGGACGGACTAGCGTCAATTTAAATTCTGCTTCATTAATCTATGAGCAGCAGCTTGATAGATATCTGATAATATCCTTTTATTTCTTTGCTATTACAACATCCTGGAGGGCTCTTTTCGGAACGCAGTGGATATCGTTTTCATCCCTGTAATATTTAATGTCATTATTCTCAACAGGAACGATTCTGACTGTCTCCGAAGGATATCCTAGTGCGATTACAAGCGTTATCTGATACTCATCTCCAAGATCAAGATCCTCTGCTATCTTCTTCTTGTCTGCATTGAGAAGCATGCAGCATCCGATGCCTTCCTCTGCTGCTGAGAGCGTAATAGCTTCCGCTGCGATCCCATCATCGATTCCTGCATTTCCGCCTTTCTTCAGGAGAAGAATATATGCGGACGGGCTTTTATCGGCTGTTGGCTGCCACGATTCGAAATACTGTGCCCATTTTAGTGATGAGAAGACTTTTGCTGTGTTCTCTTCGCTTGTAACGGTAACATATCTTATCTCCTGCTTGTTACCGCCGCAGGAGGAAATCCTTGCGTTATCGATAAATGAGAGGAGAGTGCTCTCATCTATTTTCCTTTCATGATGGAAACGTCTGTATGATCTGTTTTTCTCTGCTAATTCGTGAATCATGAATCAATGATACAGCTTAAGGAGAATTTTTCTCAAGAATTCTTGACACTATCATCTCCTTTAGTGTATTGTCTTGCCCGTTGATAAATATGCGACTGTGGTATAATGGCTATTACCTCAGCCTTCCAAGCTGAAGATGCGGGTTCGATTCCCGTCGGTCGCTCTCGAAAAGCTCCTTATCAAAGGAGTTTTTTTATTGCATAATGCATTGTGTTCGGTTTAGCCGGAACTGATTTCTGAATATATCCAGAGGAGGAGCGTCATGGGTGAACGCGGAGAAGTTTTCTCAACAAAGCTTGTGAGAAACGACAGAACATATTTCTTCAATGTGAAGGAGAACATCTATGGGGATCTCTTTCTGAATATCGTTGAATCGAGACCTACCGATACAGAGGGCAGATACCTCAGACAGTCTGTCATCGTCTATCAGGAAGATATGGGTGAGTTCATAAAGGAATTCCAGAAGTCAATCGACTACATCAAGATGCATGGAACACGCAAGCCAAGCGAGAACCTTACAAGAAGAAAGTATCTCAAGGAGAATCAGGAAGATTCAGAAGAGTGATGGAGTCTCGTCTTTCTGGACTCTGAATGTCATTCTTTCAATAGGAGAGGGGCCGTATTTCAATATGGCCTCTCTGTGTTCTTCCGTGGGATAGCCTTTGTGCTTTGCATACCCGTACTCAGGCCATTTGGCATCGCAGAGCTTCATGATCCTGTCACGTTCTGTTTTTGCCAGTATTGAGGCCGCCATTATCTCGGGAATCTTCGCATCCCCCTTTACGATTGCCTTTACGTAAACAGGTACATCAGGTTTCTTGTTTCCATCTACAAGAAGCGAATCGACATGTATTTTCTCAGCCACATGCTCATATGCTTTTCTCATTGCAAGAAGGGAGGCGTTCAGTATGTTTATCCTGTCTATGACCTTATGGCTGAGCGACACGATAGCCCAGGCAGTGGCTTTTTCCTTAATGATAACTGCGGCTTCATCCCTCTCTTTCTCGCTCATCTTCTTCGAGTCATTGAGTATCTCAATCGGGAAGTCATCAGGAAGCACGACAGCTGCCGCCGTCACAGGGCCTGCAAGAGGTCCTCGTCCTGCTTCATCTGCTCCGCATACAACGCCGAAATCATCATCTGGAATATCTGAGAATAAGCCGTTTTCCATAATTTCAATTGATGCTATAATCTTCGAGATTTTGATTCAAGGAGGATTGGGCATTGTTCCTCAAATCCCTAGACATCTACGGTTTCAAGAGCTTTGCAGATAAGACTCATATTGACTTTGCAGAAGGTATCACAGCCCTTCTCGGGCCAAATGGATGCGGTAAGTCGAATATCGTTGACTCCATCAAATGGGTATTAGGCGAGAAAAGCACGAAATCCCTCAGAGCAGGGAAGATGGAAGATGTCATCTTCAATGGAACAGATACGCGCAAGCCGATGCCTTTTGCTGAAGTCGAGCTTACGATAGATAACTCTGAGCATCATCTTCCGACGGATGTCACGGAAGTCTCGATAAAGCGCCGCTATTTCAGAGCTGCAGATCAGGAATATTTCCTCAATGGACAGAAATGTCTGAAGAGAAACATAAGCGAGCTCTTCATGGATACCGGTGTCGGAAAGAGCGCATACTCCATTCTGGAGCAGGGTAAGATCGACCAGATTCTTTCCACGAAACCTGAGGATAGAAGATATCTTTTCGAGGAAGCGGCTGGTATCTCCAGATTCAAGGAACAGTGCAGACAGGCTCAGCTCGATATAGAGAAGACAAATGCGAATATAGACGATATCCTCCGCTCATATAATGCCGCAAAACGTGATTGCGACAGATCCAGGAGCCAGGCGGAGAAGGCTAAGAAGGCGAGAGAGCTCAATGCTAAGGCCTTCGATATAGATGTACGTTTCAATCTCGCAAGAATCCGCACTTACACTCTTATGAAAGAGGAAAGGGAAAGGCTGAGCAGCAACGCTGCGAATGAGATCCAGAGACTCTCTGCTCTCATGGACACACTTGCGGCGGAGATAGAGAAGGAGCAGGAAGAGCTCAAGAAGGCAAATTCATCGTTGTATTCCTTCTCGAATGAAATCAACAACGTTGAAAACAGCATAAATCTCGCTACAACGCTCATTAACGAATGGATGGAGAGATTTCAGGAAGCATCTACGAGGCTCAAGACCGCTGACGACAAGATTGCGAATATACAGTCATCGATTGACCGCACCAATGCTGAGATCGAAATGATGGAGGACAGGCTCCAGGAAAGGGAAGACGGAGCTGAGGAAGAAGCTAAGCAGATTGCTGCTATCGTGACGATGCAGGAGAAGAAAAGATCTCAGATTGAATCTCTTTCCGCAGAGGAGCAGGAGAAAGAAGCCAGGAATGATGAGATAGACAAGGAACTTCTGGCGCTTTCGGAAGAGCTTAAGGAAGTCATAGAAGCTCTCATTGCTCAGGTTGATGAGAATACAGGTTCGGAGTTCTCCGGTGAGAGAAGGGATAAGGCTGAGAATGCATTCAGGTCAAAAGCAGAGGAGCTTGAGGGAATCATAAACACGAGAATCTCCTTCCTTTCGGGACTTAAGGATGATTCGCTTGTTTCCAGGGATATAACGAAAAACGATTTCTCAAAGGTTCTCGGAGGTGTTGATGAGCTTATCAAGCTTTTCGATGAGTATATCGCATCCATTCCACCTGTCGTTGATCTGATTCTTTCATCCGAAGGACTTATCGGCAAGAAGCGCAGTATAGAGCAGAGAGAGCGCGAGGCAAGGGCCGAGTCACTGAAGAACAAGATGAGGCTTGCTGAGATAAGGAAGACAATCGAAACTCTCAGAACTGATATAGACTCTCTCGGCACCGCTCTCGACCAGCAACGCGATCATTACAGGGAAACCTTATCTACAATCGAGCAGCAGAAGGCTTCAATACAATCGATGAAGAATTCGATTGAAGAGAAAGAGGCCGAGAAGGAAGATGTCATCAGTTCCTCTGAACGTGATAGGAATGCCGTTCAGGATTTTCTTGACAGAATCAAGGCAAAGGAAGCTGAGAGGGAAGAAAACAAGCTCCGTATCATCGATATGAAGAGAGAGCAGGATGAGAGACAGCAGAATGTCAACAATCTGACGAACGCTCTCAATGATAAACGAAATGAGAAAGACAAAGCATTCAACGATCTCAACGAGGCAAGGAGAATACAGAGCGAGCAGACCGGTTATCTTTCTTCTACAGATAATCTTATACAGAATGTCTATGAGGAATTCTTCCGCAACTACTCAAGAAACCTCGGCGAATACATGATCATCATGAAGGATGAGGAACTTCCGGATGATCAGCTGCTTCACAATGAATATGAGGAAGTGAAGAAAGAAATCGAGAAGCTCGGTACCGTCAACTATCTTGCAGAGGATGATTACAATGCTGCGAAGGAGCAGTATGACTTCTATGCAAAGCACCTTGAGGATCTGAACAAGGCCAAGGCCGATCTTGAGAAGGTCCTGGAGGAGATAGAGACAAAAGCAAAGGACATGTTCCTTGAGACATATACGAAGATCAGCGATAACTTCCAGGCGATGTTCACCCGTCTTTTCGGAGGAGGTATCGCGAAGCTCACGCTCGAGGATCCTGAGAATGTCCTCACATCCGGTATTGATATCTTCGCGCAGCCGCCAGGAAAGAAGCTCGTTACTCTTTCACTTCTCTCCGGTGGAGAGCGAAGTATGACAGCTGTTGCGCTTCTATTCGCGACTTATCAGGTGAAGCCATCACCGTTCTGTATTCTCGATGAGCTCGATGCTGCTCTCGATGACAAGAACGTTGGCTTCTTCCTTGACGTGCTTGCTGATTTTGGAAAGGAAAGCCAGTTCATCATCATCACTCATAACAAGCACACCGTAACAGGCGCAGAGACGCTTCTCGGTGTCACTCAGGAAGAGCCTGGTGTTTCAAAGACAGTCAACTACCGTCTTGAACGCATTGCCGGAAGGGAAGTCATCATGAACGACGACAATTCTGTTGTCGATTTCGATAAGGACGGAAACCGCACCTGAGATTGACAGCAATGGCCCATTATTGTATAAGCAATAAGGCTGATTCTGCTACGGAAAGACGATGTTTGATAGTATTGCAAGTAAATTCACGAATGTAATGAGGAACCTCTCCGGAAAAGGCAAGATTTCGGAGAAGAACGTCAGGGATGCTGTTGAGGAAATCAAGAACGCGCTTCTTGATGCCGATGTCAACCTCCGTGTCGTCAGGCGTTTTGTCAATTCGACTCTCGATGAGGCGCTTGGAGAGAAGGTTCTTGCATCCGTCAATCCCGGTCAGCAGTTTACTAAGATAATCTATGACAAGATGGTCGTTCTCCTCGGAGGCGATGAGGATACGTCTCTCAAGCTGAAGGGAAAGGATGCGACATCCGTCATACTCCTGATGGGTCTTCAGGGTTCAGGTAAGACAACAGCTGCCCACAAGCTTGCATATAAGCTGAAGAAGGAAGGCAGATCTGTAATGCTTGTTGCAGCGGACCTTGTCAGACCAGCAGCTATCACACAGCTTCAGGTCCTTGGAGAGAAGGCCGGTGTTCCTGTCTTCACGCTTCCAGGGGAAAAGGATCCTGCAAAGGTTGCTGAAGCTGCGATATCAAAAGCAAAGCATGATCTTATAGATACAGTAATCATCGATACATCCGGACGTATGCACCTCGATGAGGCTCTCATGGAAGAGATCCAGAGAGTTGCTAAGGTTTCAAGACCGGATGAGACTCTTTTCGTCGCCGACGCTATGACAGGACAGAGTGCTGTCGATATCGCGAAGGAATTCGAGGAGAAGGTCGGTATCTCAGGTGTTATCCTCACTAAGTTCGATTCCGATACGAGAGGCGGTGCCGCACTTTCGCTCAGAAGCGTAGTCGGCAAGCCGATCAAGTTCATCGGAACTGGTGAGAAGATGGAAGATCTCGAGGTTTTCCATCCTGAGCGTATCGCAAATCGTATCCTCGGCATGGGCGATATCGTCTCTCTTGTCGAGAAGGCGCAGGAGCAGTTCGATGAAAAGGAAGCTGAGAGAATCCAGAAAAAGGTTGAGAAGAACACATTCGACCTTCAGGATTATCTCGACCAGCTTGAGATGGTTAACAAGATGGGAAGCGCAGATAAGCTTATCGAGATGATTCCTGGTGCTAAGGGAAATATCTCGGAAGAGGATCTGCACCTTGAGGAGCTTGAGAGGGAGAAGGCAATCATCCGCTCGATGACTAAGTTCGAGAAGGGGAATTATAAGATAATAGGACCTTCAAGAAGAAAAAGGATTGCCAAGGGTTCTGGAACATCGGTTGCCGATGTCAACAGACTCCTGAAGAAATTTGAGAAGTCCCGTCTTCTGATGAGGAAGATGATGACAAATAAGAAATTACAGGCTGCTCTGCTGAAGCAGTTCGGCAAGTAGCTTTCAAGCAGTATAAGGAGATAACCGTGAGCACAACAATGAGACTTAAGCGCTTCGGCACAAAGAAGAGACCTTACTACAGAGTAGTAGTTCAGGACAGCCGTCTGGCAACATCGTCAAAGACACTCGATGAAGTCGGAACATATCGCCCAGTAGAATCTGAGAACCAGATCACACTCAATACCGAGAAGGTAAAAGAGTGGATTGCTAAGGGTGTTGTTGTTTCCCCGACTGTCAGGGATCTTCTCAATTCACAGGGCATCCAGATCCAGCGCACATCCCAGAACTGATTCCGGGAGGGCCTATGGAGAAGGAACTTGTCGAGTTTATGGTCAAGAGCCTTGTTGATCAGCCTGAAGAGGTGAGCGTCAATGTGATAGAGGGTGAGAAATCCACTATCCTTGAGCTCCATGTTGCTGAAGGCGATGTCGGTAAGGTGATAGGCAAGCAGGGACGTATTGCAAAGGCTATAAGGACAATCCTCTCAGCCAGCGCAACACGCGACGGAAAGCGTGCCGTTCTGGAGATTCTTGACTGATGGAAGAGCTTCTCTCGTCTGCAACGATTGGAAAGACGCATGGTGTTAAAGGCTTCCTGAGGGTATATTCCCTTTCCGGGGATTATTCTCATCTGAAGAAGCTTAAGGAATGCTATGCGTTATTCCCCGATGGCAGGGAGAAGCTTCTTTCTGTTTCTGATACTTCGACGCAGGGAGATTTATTCCTTATGCGCTTCTCAGGTTATGATACTCCGGAAAGCGCAAGGCTCCTTTCTGGTTCTATTCTCCGTGTAAAGCGTTCTGATGCACATAAGCTGAAGAAAGGCGAATTCTATATCGCAGACCTTTATGGTCTTAAACTTGTTTATCAGGGCAATGAGGTAGGGACTGTCGTCTCTGTTTCCGAAGGTGCACAGGCAATGCTGCTTTCCATTGATAAGGATGGAAAGGAATATCTAGTGCCGTATCTTCCGGTATTTGTTTCATCCCCTGATTTCTCCACCGGAACGATCGAGCTCAGGATGGGGAAGCTTCTTGATTTATGAAAATCACCATATTCACCCTTTTCCCTGAGATGATCAGGCCTTTTTTCACCTCATCTATCATGAAGAGAGCTGTGGATAAAGGCATTGTCGAGTATGAGATCGTCAATTTCCGCGATTATGCCGAGGGTGTTCATAAGAAGGCCGATGATCTTCCATATGGAGGAGGTGCTGGCATGGTTATTATGCCAGAGCCGCTCTCTAAGGCTCTTGATGACTATAACGCTACTGGTAAGCGTGTGATCTTCCCGACTCCTTCCGGAAAAACATTTACGGAGAAATATGCTGAAGAGCTCTCAAACGAGGATGAACTTGTCTTCATCTGCGGGCATTATGAGGGGATAGATCAGCGAGTCATCGACACATATGTCACGGATGAGATCACTATCGGAGATTACGTCCTGTCATCAGGTGAGACATCGACGATTGTCATCATAGACGCATTATTCCGTCTTATAGACGGAGTCATTACGGAGGAAAGCCTTGAAGATGAAAGCTTTAATTCATCTTTATTGGAATATCCTCAGTATACCAGGCCCCCAAGGTATTGCACTAAATCCGTACCAGATGTATTATTAACCGGTCACCATGGCCATATTACCCAATGGCGTTGTGATCAAAGGCTGGTTAAAACGATGCTGAACCGGCCGGATCTGCTCTCTCATGCATCTCTCAGCACGGAAGAGCGGGAAAGATTATTAAAGATTCTTGATTCTGAAGATAAGAGGACTTGTCAGAGATGGATATTATCAGAGCTGTAGAAGCAAAGCAGATGAAGGAGAACGCAGAGAATTTCAACATCGGTGATACCGTTCGCGTTTCATTCAAGATTGTAGAGGGAACAACAGAGAGAGTCCAGGTTTTCGAAGGTATTGTAATTGCTAAGAACAACACTGGTATCAGAAGGACTTTCGTAGTAAGGAAGATCAGCTATGGAGTCGGCGTTGAGAGAATCTTCCCGATGCATTCTCCTCGTATTGAGAAGATCGAGGTTGTAAGAAGAGGTCGCGTAAGAAGAGCAAAGCTTTATTACCTCCGCTCGAGAGTTGGAAAGAGCGCAAAGGTTCCAGAGCTTCTTACAAGGAAGAATGCTTAACAGAGAAACGGCAGGATTACCTGCCGTTTAATTTTGCCTTCTGTTGTGGTAATATTGCAGCATGACACAGACGAAAAGACAGACAGCGAAGAAAAAGAACAAGAAGAAAGTCCAGAGTGCGATTACAGGATTCTCAACGCTTAATCAGGTTGCAGGAGTCCCCAAGCCTTCTGAGCATCATTCTTCAATCCCCGTAGATACTCCGAAGAGGATAAGGGAGCCACAGCCTGTCTGTTCATACTGCGGAAAGGAAATCGAGAATATCGCGGAGGCATTCACAGCTTCCGATGGTTCTTATGTTCATTTCGACTGTGTTATTTCCAGGATAAAGGAAGCGGAAAGACCAAAGGAAGATGAGACTGTATCTTATATCGGTTCCGGTAATTTTGCTCTTATAGGAAAGGATGAGGAAGGCAGATACAAGATCATAAAGACGATTCCGTTCGAGACTCCTGATAAGACAAAAGCTATGAAGGAATATATTGAATCGCTTAAGGAGCTGTGATGAGCAGGGCGCTATTTCCTGGATCATTCGATCCTCCTACAATCGGGCATATAAATATAATTGAAAGAGCAGCAGCGCTTTTTGATGAGCTTCATGTCGTTGTTGCCGATAATATCTCAAAGCAGTATCTCTTCACGCCAGAGGAGAGAATTGAGCTTATAGAGAAATCCTTGCCAGGCGTGAAGAACATTGTCTATGCAGTTCACCCGGGTCTTACTGTAGAATATGCACGTTCGAATGATATTTCGATAATGATCCGAGGTGTCAGGGGCGCTGGTGATTTCTCCTATGAATTTGAGATGGCGATGACAAATAAGCTTCTCTATCCGCAGCTTGAAGTTCTTTTCATGCCAACCGATCCTCGCTATTTTCTCATAAGAGCTTCGCAGATTAAGGAGCTTGCGGCCTTCGGTGCTGATTTTTCCTCCATGGTTACACCTCCTGTTCTTGAGGCTCTGAAGAAGAAATTTCCTGAAGTGAAGGCATAATTTACTTTATTGTAAGCAAATACAAAAAAGTAATAAAACCCATCAGAATCTATTGACATTTATTGGGGATTCCGTTTTAATAGTCATGGTTTTATGGAGAGGTTCCCGAGCGGTCAAAGGGGGCAGACTGTAAATC
>JADIMF010000165.1 GCA_017694915.1 Candidatus Ornithospirochaeta stercoravium | reverse complement strand
GCACTGCTTACTGCAGGCGGTATGATATGGGGTATTGAGACACTGAGAACACCAGGCGCATATAGATGGCTGGACATCATGATTCTTGCCATAATTGTTATATTCTGGCTGGTTGGAGTTATGATGTTCATCTCGACTATCATCAATCTCCGGAAGAAGGACAGCAGTATCTGATACCAGTACTCATCAGTTCAGCAGAATGGAGTAATGCGTGTTCTTACTTCCACCCTCTTCCTTCATAAGCAAACCACAATCAACAAGCTTTTTGAGGTCTCTATTTGCTGTATCCGGATGACAACCTGTAATTACTGCGAACTTCTTTGCTGTAATCTTGCCTTCCCTGTCTTCATTAAGTATTTTCTTGAGGAATTTCATCTGTCTGTCATTGAGATTAAAACGTTCTGCTCTCTGAAAGAATTCCCTAACCTTGAATGACATGTGAACCTTTATGATACTCGCATTATAAGCATCTATCATTTTCTCAAGAAACCAGACGACCCAATCCGTAATATCCATTGATGCTGCTCTCAGCATTCCATAATACTCACTCTGTTTCTTCTTTATTTCCGTCGAAACAAAGGCAGCGGGAAGGCTATCTGAAGATCTTGAAAGAAGATAATCGCTTATGATTCTTGCAATACGGCCATTTCCATCTTCAAAAGGATGAACTGCCACGAAAAAGAAATGAGCAACAGCAGCCATGACTGAATCAGAATATTTATGGCTGTTTATGAAAGCAATGAAATCATTCATCATTGTAGGAACAGAAGCAGCTGGAGGAGCTTCATATACAATTTCAGTGTTCTTATATTTTCCAGAAACAACATATACACTGCCATCTCTGAATGAGCCTTTGCGGATACTAGGATTTTCATCCATAATCTTCTTATGCCAGGAAAGTATCCTGTCTACTGACAACTCACAATGATTTGTCACAGTATCAAGAAGAACATCAGTAATACCATCATAATATGATTTAGTATTTTTCACCGCATATGGGATTCCAGTCTTTTCGCGACAGCTGAATAAATATCAATATCAGAAAGATCTATTCCTTCGATAGCCCAGGAAGCCTTAAGAGAATCCGACAAAAACGATGCAATTTCTGAATTCCTGTCAGAAATCATCATAAGCATCCCATCAAGGAAATATTTAAGCTCTGAAATCTTATCCTCAAGCTTTTCTGTCCTTGAAAGATCTACAATGAAATGAGGCCAATCCGGATTCTCATAAATATACATATATAAAGATTGATTAATGTTTACGGAGAATATCAACAGGATTCTCCGTAGAAAACAAGGAATTTTACTGAGAATAACATCAAAACTGAGTCAGAAGCTCTGGATCAAGAGATACGCTGTTCTGCTCAAGAGAGAAAAGAAGAGCAGGTTCAGGAAATGCCCTGACGCTTGTTCCAATTGCGCCTATTACATCACCCCGCTCTAGATTCGTGCCGACTGTTATGTTCGACTCTATACGTTCAAGCGCCGAATAGCTTGTTACATAACCGTCATCATGAAGTATCTTGACCGTGCGTCCATAGACTTTATCGAATGACTTGTCGATGACTCTTCCATCAGCAGCGGCTTCAACAGCGCTACCAGGGTCGGAAGCTATCACAACGCCATTCACGACATTACCGTTATAGTACTCTCTGTAATGAGCGGTTATAGTTCCACCAGGAAGCGGAGAAGAGAAAGTCCTCGATACAGGGCGCTCAAGAGCTCCTGGAGAAGGTACGAATATCTCCTCCCCTGTTTTAACTGCAGTATCGGCCTTGCCATTAAGCGCCGCAAGATCGGAAGCGGAAAGCTCAGGATTGCGCCTGCGTACAATCGTATCAAGCGTATCTCCATCCTCGACAGTCACAAGCACCCCGCTGACAGAAGGAATGGAAAGCACCTCGCCTTCAATGAGATCCGTTCCGGTAAGCTTATTCACGCTCACTATAGTCTCGACATCTATGCCATATGACGATGCGATGGACTGGAGGGTATCTCCGGCACTTATTGTATAGGAGAATTTCTCAACAGGAGAGAAATCATCAGAAGCCGCTTTGATCTCAACAACCGGGTCAGCCTTCTCAACAGGTTTTGAAGCTGTGCTTTCGGTGCTTTGCGGTATTGCTATCACTTCAGGATTTCTTACCGCCAGTTCTGTTCTCTCAACAACTGCAGCATCCGTTTCCGGAGCATCGGAGCGAGGAGTGAACAGAAGATATACAACGATGGCAATCAGCGTAATAAGCACTCCGATGAGAGCAATGAAAGCAGACATCCTGCTTCTGGATCCCCTGTTCTCCCTATAGCCCTCAGGTGGCATATCATCATAACTATATCTGCCCATATATCGACAATCCTCGCGACTCAATCTATTATTTTCCATATGGAAGAAAATGGCAATAAGGGCATAGGAAGCCTTCCAATCATCATTCTTCTTATTTCCGCGCTTCTCTCTGCTGCATGTGCAATACTGGGAGCTGCTGGAATATTCTCAAATCATCCTGTTTACAATGATCCTGAGCTTTCGGTATCTCTTGTCAGGGGAAACATACTCGACAGGAACGGAAATTACCTTGCAATACAGGCTCCGGATTATGGCTTTTATATAACTATGAATGATTCATCGGCATCGGAGTGTGCCGCCTTTATCTCCATGTGGACAGAGGAGAATGCAATCTCAATCGAAGAGAAGATCAGAAACGGGAAGATATTCATACCTATAACCATAATCCCATCATCCGATGAGAGAGCCGCCATTTATAAAGCACTGGATGAGTATGGTCTTTCTGATGATCTTGATCCAGTATCGATAGAAAAGAGGAAATACCCTCTTGGCTATCATGCATATAACATCACGGGAAGGACGAACAGCAGGCTTGAAGGAATTTCAGGAATAGAATTCATCTATGATGAAGAGCTTTCGCCTGTTCCCTCCATATACAGCGTCATTGCAACAGGAAGCGATATAACAACAACGATCGATTCACTGCTGCAGTACAGGATATCATCGTTTGACGGCAAAGCTGCCATTCTCTCTCCAGACAACGAAATCCTTGCATACTCAGGAAGTGCGGAAAATGAAACTCTGATGGCGATATGCGGAGAATACAGCGCTGTCGATGCAATGGCTGAAGAAAGGCTCTCACCTATTCCGCTTGAAGGCGGTTATGTCCTCTATGCGGAAGATGAAAGCTATGCACCATATGCTATCGAAGCGCTTGTGGAAGAAGGTTTCATAGAGAAACCTGAGCTCTGAACCTCTTCATATCAAGACCGAATCCTTTCATATGCTCAAGCACGACAGAGCCGGATGCCTTCTCGATATCATCGGGAACTTTCTGCCCGTTGGTGAAGAAGAGAATCGGAACAGATACCTTATATGAGAACGAAAGGACGTTTCCTATCGTCTCCGTCTCATCGAGCTTCGTCACCACAAGAGATGACGGGGAGTATTCTGAATATGATGAATACTGCTCCATGATATCCTCTTCCTTCATGCTTGCGGGAACGGTAAGGATGTAATCCGAGCGCGATATATCCAGAAGACTCAGCAATCCCTTAAGCCTGAGATTGAGTTCCTTGTCCTTCGGGGAAAGCCCCATCGTATCAACGAAAACCATGTCAAACGATGCAAAGCGTTCAGCTGCAGCCAGAAGCTCATCCTCGGCACCGGCAAGCGCGACAGGAATGGACAGCGCGCTTCCGAATGCACTCACCTGTTCGAATGCTCCCATCCTGTAGGAATCCAGAGTGATTATCGCAACGCTTTTGCCGCTTTCCCGGAAGAGATATGCGACTTTCGCGAGCGTAGTTGTCTTACCAGAACCTGTCGGACCGATGAAGACGATGAAATGCTTCGGATGAAGCTGTCTCTGGTAATCTATCCCTATTGTCTTGAGAAGACGTTCGGAAAGAATCATCGGGGAATCACCGGATTCAGGGAAATCCTCGATAAGCCGCGATTTCAGTGGATCTGTGATATGATTGTCATCAAGAAGCGCGGAAGCCTTCTCTAGAACAGGATTATCCTTTGTCCTGTAGATCTCGGTATCGAGACGCTCAGAACGTGTCAGAGAATCGGGATCAGGAGTTCTGGCCTCCTTCTCGAATTCAGAGATATCGCTTTCCTTTGCCTTGCTGCTTTCCTTTGTGTTCTTCACAAGATAGCAGACAATCTCGCAGCGCGGAAGGCGGCGGGTGAAAAGGCCGCCATGCGTTGTATAGTCGCGGCGGGAATGGATACGTATTCCGTTCCCGTAAAGCTCCTGTGCTTTCTTCACCGCCGCATCATATGATTCCGCTGTTACAGTATAGTATTCCATCAGAGAATGTACTTCGAAAGATCAACGTTCTCGATAATACCACCAAGGCGTTCTTCAACATATGCCTTTGTGATATTAACAGTCTGCCCACCAAGCTCGTCTGCAGAGAAAGCCAGTTCCTCAAGGAGTTTCTCCATGACAGTATAAAGGCGTCTTGCCCCTATATTATCATTCGTCTGATTAACCTCAGATGCAATCTCCGCAATCCTGTGCAGTGCCTCATCTTCAAAGACTACAGTCACATTCTCTGTCCCGAGAAGTGCTTTATACTGCTTTGTTATGGCGTTCTGAGGCTCTGTGAGGATTCTATAGAACTCATCAGCTGTAAGATCATGAAGTTCGACGCGGAGAGGGAATCTTCCCTGAAGTTCAGGGATGAGATCCGACGGCTTTGCGAAGGAGAACGCACCAGCTGCGATGAAGAGGATGTTCGTCGTATCGATTACCCCCCATTTCGTAGAGACCTTGGAACCCTCGACTATCGGAAGGATATCGCGCTGAACACCTTCACGTGATACATCGGAGTTGGAATTGGAATTGTGAGAGGCGACCTTATCAATCTCATCGATGAAGATGATACCCATCTCCTCTGCCCTTTCCTTTGCTTCCTCGACAGCCTTGTCCTGATCGATCACCTTGTCCATCTCTTCTTCTTCGATGATCTCACGCGCACGCTTTATGGAAAGCTTTCTCGTCTTCTTTCCGCTTCCGGTGTGCTGGAACATATTGCCGATTGAGGAAAGCGCGTTCTGAAGATCCTCCATATTCCCCGAGGCACCCATGAGCTCGAAGCCCATATTTACCCTTGAGTCATATGGCATCTCGACTTCCTTCGTATCGAAAACACCATCGCGGAGAAGCTTGCGGAAACGCTCTCTGGTATCCTCTACAGAGACATCATTCTCACTCTTCTGCGCATCGAGAGCCGGTAGGAGAAGATCAAGCAGCCTGTCCTCAACCCTGAGCTTGACTTCCTCTTCCTTCTGAGAAGCCATCTCCTCCCTGACCATGGAAAGAGATGCTGCCATGAGATCCCTGACCATGGATTCGACATCGCGTCCGACATATCCCACTTCCGTATACTTAGTTGCCTCGACTTTCACAAAAGGAGCATTGGCAAGTTTTGCGATACGGCGCGCGATCTCAGTCTTTCCGACACCTGTCGGTCCTATCATGAGGATATTCTTCGGAGTGACCTCATCCCTTATATCCTCTGGAAGGCGCTTTCTTCTTACCCTGTTGCGGATAGCAATCGCAATTGTACGCTTTGCCTCATCCTGACCGATTACATATTCATTAAGGCTCCTCACGATTTCGGAAGGAACCATATCATCAAGTTTCTTACGCTCTGGCATCCTGAACCTCTGTTATGATGTTGTGGTTTGTGTATACGCAGATGTCAGCAGCAATCCCGACACTGCGGCGTGCGATCTCCTCTGCACTCCAGTCAACTCCCGCATCGAGATAAGCTCTTGCTGCCGAAAGGGCGAAATAACCGCCTGATCCGATTGCAATAGCATCTCCATCGGGATCGAGAACATCACCGTTTCCGCTTATAAGGAGCATGTTGCTTCCGTCCGAGGCCAGAAGCATCGCATCGAAGTTGCGGAGAGCCTTATCCGTCCTCCACTGCTTTGCAAGCTCAACCGATGCTCTCATGAGATCTCCGTTGAACTGCTTCAGCTTGCCTTCGAAAAGCTCAAACAGCGTGAAAGCATCCGCAGTCGATCCTGCGAAGCCGCTTATGATACTGCCATTGTAAATACGTCTGACCTTATGGCAGTTTCCCTTTATGACCATTCCGCCGCCGTTCTGACCAGTCTGCGTAGCCTGTCCGTCGCCTGCGATCGCGACCTTTCCATCTTTACGGACTGCACATATCGTCGTTCCGTGGATTTCTATCAATTCAATTCTCCTTCCCCGCATGCGGGTGCGTCTCCTCATAGACCTTTCTCAGCCTTGAACGTGAGACATGTGTATAAATCTGCGTTGTGGAGATGCTTTCATGACCTAAAAGCTCCTGCACTAGACGGATATCCGCACCGCGGTCCATCAGATGCGTAGCGAAGGAATGACGCAGTGTATGCGGCGTGAATTCCTTCTGCCAGCCAAGAAGAGACTTATACTTATCAAAGATAATATGAGCGGAGCTAAAGGGCAACCTTCCGCCTTTGTCTCCTATGAGAAATGCCTTCTCATCGCTCATACCGAGTTTCATGAGATATTCCTCCCGCTTCTCAAGGTATCCCCTGATTTCCTCCACAGTCTGAGGAGGAAGGAACACAAAGCGCTCTTTACCACCCTTTCCTCTTATGAGAATGCGCCTCATTCTGTACTCGATATCCCCTATATCAACAGAGAGCGCCTCAGAGATTCTGCATCCCGTGCTGTATATGAATAGAAAGAGCATATGATCGCGCTCATCCTGAAATGATGAACGAGGAACTGAAAGAAGTTCCTTGACCTCCTTCTCCGTAAGAACGGAAGGAAGACGCTGGGCCTTCATTCTCATGGATATATCGCGGAATGGATCGGATGAGACAAGCCCGTTCTTCTCCAGATACGAATAAAACGTCCTTAGAGCGGTGAGCTTACGGAGAACGGAACGCTCGCTGAAATTATCCTCAAGATATTCCGCGTAGAGCGCGGCATCCTCCCGTGTGAATGAAAGAGGTTCAAGACCGCGGTTCCTCATATATCTCTCCCAGGCCCTGAGATCGGTACTGTAGCTCTTGACCGTATTCTCAGATAGCGCCCTGACATTCCCTATATATGAGAGAAAATCCCCTATTGAATCCATATTGAGGATTTTCCTCCCCTCTGCCGTAAGTGTCAATGAATGGTACATGCATCATACTCCTTTCCCATGAAAGAGAACCGCCCTCCCTCAGATTCATAGACAATCACGGATGGCGATTCGAGAGCCTGAGAGAAAGAAGAGACAACAGGACAGCCTGAGAGAAAGAGAGAACGTCCTGCCGGGGAAGTTAATGAAGAGCGGACGATTGCTGCATCCTTTCCTGAGTCAAGAAACATCTGGACGATGGAATCATCCCGCCCCTTATCGCCTCCGACAGCAATGAGAGCCTCTGATGCAAGATACGCGGAAAGCTCCCTCGCACCTCGTCTGTCATAACCATCGAGCGTCGTGCTCAGGACAGCCCCGCCTGTAAGCATTATGCGTATCATCTTCTCCCTGTATTTCTCTCTGTACGTAGCAATACCGAGTGCAGAGACAAGAAACAGCTTTCCATTCCCATCCTCAGCTCCTCGCAGAACAGATGACATACCGCCATGATCTGCTTCCGTTATGATTCCGTATCCCATCAAAGAAGCCTCCAGCGCTGAGACATAAAGCTCTGAATAGACACATTCTCCAGAATGTGAAAAAGATGAGATAAGCACATTTCTGGCATCTGGAAGATTTCCGAAATAAAGCACTGGATAACTGCCGATCATCATCGCGTTCAGGCCATTGTCGAAAGCTTCTGAAAGAGCTTTCCTCTTCTCTTCCGGGAATGAATTCAATATAGATTCAGGTATCATTATTTCCTCCATATATCTATACGCAATATGAAGGAGTTTTGGTCAGTAATTATATATTTATTATATGATAATCATTAATCTTCTATATCATCATCCCAGTTCTCAAGGGGAGAGAACTTATCAAAGAAAGCGAGAAGCGATGATGTATCGAGATGCGTATAGATCTGGGTTGTCCTCACATCGCTGTGACCGAGCATCTCCTGAACCGATCTGACATCCGCACCACGCGAAATCATATGGGAGGCAAATGAATGCCTGAGCGTATGTATTGTCGCGTCAAGTCCGATCTTCTCCGCTGTCTCATGAAAGCGCTTATGAGCAGCCTGCCGTGTCAAACGCCCCCCTCGTCTGTTAAGAAAGAGCGCTTTTTCCCTCGGGTTCTTCATAAGCTTGGGGCGTACGTTATCAAGATATGAATCGAGAGCAGCACGGGAAGCCTCTCCGATGAAGACGATACGCTCCTTATCCCTTTTTCCAATTACTGAGATGGTCCCCTCTTCGCTCCTGTATGAGGAGACATCGAGGGACACAGCTTCAGATATCCTCATGCCGGAGGAGTATATGAGTTCGAACAAGGTGTAGTCCCGGAAGGAAAGAATATCATCCTTAGGGAATGATGACATGAGCTCATCAACTTCCTCCTCCGTTATGACGCGCGGCAGATGCTCACGCTCCTTCGGTTTCTCGACAAGCTTGGCAGGATTCCTGTCTTCCGCTCCTGATACAGAGAGAAAAGAATAGAAAGACCGGAGGGAGGAGAGAATCCTTCCTTCTGTCCGCTCATCGACATTATCATCAGTACGGCGTTTTATGAGGTACTCCTCTATCTCACCAGGACCTATATCCTCTACCTTTTTTCCTCTCTCGTTTAGATATGAAAGATACATCGCCGCTTCCCTAGAATAAACCTCCCGGGTTTTATCCGAGAGG
>JADIMF010000164.1 GCA_017694915.1 Candidatus Ornithospirochaeta stercoravium | reverse complement strand
CATACTGCTCTATATATGAGTAATCCATCTGAACGACATCAGGCATATTGCCGCCAGCTGCCATTGCAGAAAGCTTATCCCAGTAGCCTGTCCAGTCGGCAAACTGAGCATTGATCTGCACGTCCGGATTGAGTTCCATGTAAAGGTTTATAGCTTCCTGAGTAAGGTCATTACGTACAGCGGCACCCCACCAGTAAACCTCAAGAACCGTCTTTCCGCTATCAGCTGCAGCAGCTGTTTCTGCTGTTTCCCCTGCTCCACCTGCGAAAGCAGATACAGCAAGTAAAGCACAGAGAAGCAATACAAGAATTCTCTTCATTTTATGACTCCTTTTGTTTTGTTCTATTTTCATGGAAGGAACACCTTCCTATATTCCTCTGCTGAGAGCTTCATCCTGCGGTCCGCAGTCATGAGCCCGTTCGTTTCCTGCTCGACATCGGTCAGCTGTGTATAGCAGTATCCAGCAATTGGAGCTTTCTCCAGATGCTGGAGCGCATCCTTCAGCCTGCTGATGAAATCCTCGGCTGTGCGTACCTTGCCATAATAGCCCCAGGTGTCATCAGAACCATCGGCAAATGCGATGCCGCCGAATTCTGTAAGCATTATCGGCTGACCGGAATAGGCAGCACCCTTTCTCATGATCGCACGGCGTTCAGCAACATTGCTTTCTATCAGATCGAGGGGGTTATCATATTTTGAAGCGCACTCTGAGGAGAACATGTAATCGTGGATTGCGATGATATCGGTCTCAGAAGGCTGTTCCCAACCGTCATTACTGCTTACAAGGCGTACAGGGTCGTTTGCAGAAAGCAGATGATACAATGCGGCGACAAAATGATATTCCCTTTCAGATGTCATCACCTCCCCGACTCCCCAGCTTTCGTTTACAGGAACCCATGTGATAATCGACGGATGATTATAATCCCTTGAAATCTGCTCGATCAGATCAGAGACAGCCGCTCCCATACTCTTCTCTGAGTATCTATGCCAGGATTGCAGCTCCCCCCATACAAGGAAGCCAAGCTTATCCGCAAGATAGTAGAACCTTGGATCCTCAGCTTTCTGATGCTTCCTTGCTCCGTTGAATCCCATGTCGATAGCGCTTTTGATATCCGTCATAAGCGCATCTGCCGATGGCGGCGTGAGAAGCGACTCCGGCCAGTATCCCTGATCGAGAACAAGCCTCTGGTAGAGAAGATTGCCATTGAGATATATCCTGCCTTGCGATACGGAAATCTCTCTCATTCCGAAATATGCATGAACGGAATCAGCATTTTCAGTGAGTATCGTTATATCCGCATCGATGAGATTGGGATTCTCCGGGGACCATAGCAGATCATATGGCCTTACATCATCATATGAAAACGAATGGAATGCCTTACCTATTCCCTTTTTCACATGGATTTCAGCAGATCCGAGATTTTTCCCGGATAGGGAGAAATCTATCCTAGCTTTTCCGGTATAGCCATTCAGAACGGAAAGCTCGATTTCTACTGAATGATTCTCCAGCGATGGTATGAAATGACAGTATTCCGCGGGTGTATCTCCAGCATACTCGAGCCATACGCTCTGCCAGATACCTGTGACTGGAGTATACCAGCAGCCGAAATTGTCCTTTGTCCACTTCTGCTTGCCTTCAGGAAGATACGGGGAATTATAATCTACAGCTTTGACTTCAAGGACATTATCCTCTTTGACACACCCTGTGATATCAAACGAGAACGGAGTGAACCCTCCACTATGACGGCCGATGAACGATCCGTTGAGGTAGACTTCCGCATCATGATCGACGGCACCGAAGCAGAGAAGCACATGCCCGTTACCCTTCTTATAAGAAAAATGGCGCCTGTACCATACAGTGTCATGGTGCTCTGTTATTCCTATGCCGCTCATTCTGGATTCATAACAGAACGGAACGGTGATGTGCATATCATAAGATGGTTCATCAAAAGAGAACTCCCAGTCTCCATTAAGAAGAACGGTGCGTTCCCTTATCCAATCCGGTCTAGGATAATTCAGCCTTTCCATGATTCCAGACTAAAATCGAAATCTCGGAAGTCAACAAAAATATTGCTTTATCACATAAAATTATGATATGAAAATCAGAAATTAATTATAAAAACGCATATTTTCTTATAAATTAAATAAAACTTATGATTTAAATCATATTTTATCAAAGAGAAAGCTCTTTATTTCCTGTTTTACAGCGGCTAATATGAAGGAAAGGAAAAGCCATGTCAAAGGAATATCTTCTCTCCTCAGAAAATGATGACGAACTCATAGAAGTCTCAAAAGCACTATCAAATCCGACGAGGCTCAGGATACTGAAGCTTCTCTATTACAGCAGTCTCAGTGTCAATGAAATAGCGTCAGAACTGAAGCTGCCTCAGTCAACTACAGCTGTCCATATAAAATCGCTGGAGGAGGCAGGACTCATCGCTTCCGAAGCAATCCCCGGTAATCATGGGATAAAGAAGATATGCAGAAGAACAAAGGATCTCATCGCAATAGATCTCAGAGGCGATGACAATCCAGACCTCGACTTTTCCTCATCAGTATCCATGCCTATTGGAGCTTTTACAGATGCCTCCATCAAGGCAACCTGCGGGATGTGCAGTGCAACAGAACTTCTCAAGGGCGAAGACAGCCCTTCGGAATTCTTCTCACCGGAGCGTCTTGGTGCAGAACTTCTATGGTCATCATCGGGGTTTGTGGAATATAGGTTCCCTATTCCGGAGCTTTATCTCGGGAAGATACCCAAAAGAGTGCTTCTATCATTCGAAGCATGTTCCGAGGCTCCTAACTACAACGAGAACTGGCCTTCCGATCTCACGCTCTGGATAAATGGTTCAGAATGCCTTTCATGGACATGCCCCGGCGATTTCGGAAAAAGGCAGGGCCGCCTTACACCGGACTGGTGGAACAGAGGTGCAACACAGTACGGGCTTCTGTATTCTGCTGAAATAGGAGCGACTGGAAGCAGCCTGAACCTGCAGAAGATGAACGACAGATCTGTTTTCGATTTCTCATTCGATTCATCGGAAAACATAGCTATACGAATCGGAAACAAGGAAGATGCAACAAACAAGGGCGGATTCAATCTTTTCGGTCGTTCTTTCGGAGATTATGCACAGGATATAATACTCACTCTCGTGTATCCAAGATTAGCGAAATAGCAAACCCTTTGCTGATAAACAATTAATATGAGCACATTCACAACTTTCAGCTCAGGGGGAAATATCAGCAACACAAAACTTTGCCAATCATGGGACAAATTCAATGTGGAACAGGGAATCCTCCTGTAAAGTGGCAAGATATCCATTGAAAGCAGAGGTATATACTGTATTTGCAATGATATCTGCACCTCGTATAAGTGTGCTTCTCTCAGAGTTCCTCAGTGCGATTTTCACCTTTTGGATATTCGGGAACAGAGGAGGACAGCACGTTCCAAATCTTGATTTATATGTACCTTCTCTGAATTCTTTGAGTATCATTTCTTCTTTATGATGTAGGCTGTCGGCAGTAACAAGGCGATTATCCTCATTGATGAACAGATTGAATTCATCTTCTGGGAAAAGAGAACCTCTTGCAATCGTATCTTCAAAAGCTCTTCTCAGAACAATCCTATATGAAAAATCAAGGTAATTCTGTTTCGATCTTGTATTTGAGAAAACCCTTGCATAATCAAGTTTTCTTTGCCTAATTGCCACAGCAAATTTCATTGTATCAGAGAAGACCGTAAGAAGCTTTCTTCTGCTCTTATCATCAAGAAAGGCCCCCTTCAATTCTGGTACAGTTCTGTACTTTGGATTCTTCCTCAGGTTCTTTTCAATTGCAATATATCGACGAGCAAGTGAATCCATCTCGTATTTTCCAACAACAATAATACCTGCATACACGAACCATTCATGATGTTTGCAATCGAATACACCGCTTTCATCGGAAAACACGTAAATATCCATTCCATCTCCTCAGAAAAAGAAAACCACCTCAAAACGAGGTGGCCCCTCGCGGTGACCAACGTACTTACTATACGCTTAGTCGCATCAGACTGGTTTCCACCGCTGCCAGCATCTTCCGATGCCGTAATTAAAGTTTAGTATTTTGCAGTACAAACGTCAATTAAAAGTATTTATATCTAAAAAAGATAACTAGTCTGGGAAGTCTCAGCGGCCTGATTCTTCGAGTCATAAGTATGAGACAAAATTCAAATCTCATTTCCATATATCGAGGAGACAATATCTTGAATAAACATGGTCGTTCATTCGGAGATTATGCACAGGATATAATACTCACTCTCGTGTATCCAAGATTGACAAGATGAAATACTCAGTTCTAGCTGTTACCTAGGGAGTTTGGAGTATTCCGCCTCATCAGATTTTCCTGTGCATAAAACAAAAATGCAGATTTTCGGACTTTCTTAGACCAGAACACCCTCTTTTACAAGGTTCTCTCTGAGGGAGACGGCATCCGTAAACTGATAGCTTCTCATGCCGATGCTCCTAGCTGAATCAGCATTTGCCTTGCTGTCATCGGTAAAGAAACACTCCTCAGGAGAAATATGCTCTGCTTCTGCAATGTATCTGAAGAATTCAGGATCTGGCTTATCGATATGCATCAGATGCGATGGATAGACTTTATCGAAAATAGCGTACTGTGAATGTGCATTATGGTAATCATAGTGGACATCAACGACATTCGTTCCGCATACGACCCGCATGCCATTAGCCTTAAGTTCTCTTATCACCTTATCTGTCTCAGGATTGATGATCGGAGCGAAGAAGCGGCCAAATATGCTCGGATTGTTATCAACACTCTTCCCTGTTTTTTCGGTGAAGATTCTCCACAGCTCATCTTCAGAGATAAGACCACGGGTATAATCACTGAGGCTTTTTCCGAGGACAGCCTCCAGCCCGCTATAGCTATGTACGCCATCAAGACCTATG
>JADIMF010000163.1 GCA_017694915.1 Candidatus Ornithospirochaeta stercoravium | reverse complement strand
TTCCGTGAGTATTCCTGTTCCGCCCATGGCTGTAAGCTCATTGCAGAATCTTCCTACAAGAGGATTTGCCGTGATTCCGGAGAATCCATCAGAACCTCCGCATTTGAATCCGACTACGAGTTTAGACATCGAAACAGCTTCTCTTCTGTCCTTTTTGATAACTGCTGCGATTTCCTCTAGGAGTTTCTTTCCATCCTCGACTTCATCGGCGGATTCCTGTGCTATGAGATACTTGACTCTCTCAGGATCTGTTTCACCTACAAGAGAGCGGAATGACTCCATTGTATTGTTCTCGCAGCCAAGGCCGAGTACGAGTACTCCACCTGCGTTCGGGTGATGAACAAGGTCAGCAAGTATGTGCCTTGTTGCCTCAAGATCTCCTCCAAGCTGGGAGCAGCCGAATGGGTGAGTCCATGCATGGACACCATCCTCAAGGCCGAGGTTCTCGTTACCCCATTCCTTGAGCTTTTCGGCAATCCTGTTCACGCATCCGACAGTCGGGACGATCCATAGACCGTTTCTGATTCCGATTCTCCCGTCCTTTCTCTTGTATGCCATGATTGTGGGAACATGGTTCTCCCATCTCTTCCTGTCCTCTTCAGCTTCCTTCATAGCTTCTTCAGCGACAGCTTTATCATAGCTGTATTCAGCATTCTCATTCAGAAGCGTCTTGATGTTGAAAGCATGGACATGGGCACCTTTCTTGATGTCTTCAGTCGCTTCTCCGATAGGGTAGCCATATTTAATGACCTTCTCTCCCTTCTTGATGTCATGGATAGCGACTTTGTGTCCCCCCGGGATGTCCGAATAGACGGTGAATGTCTCACCGCCTATTGTCAGCACATCTCCTTTCATCAGCGAGTCGATAGCTACAGCTACGTTGTCGCGTTCATTAATCTGTATCAGTTTTGCCATATACACCTCAAAGGCTCTCAATGGCCTTTGTCATGCCATCAGTCCAGATCTTCTCAAGATATCCTGCGATTTTCCCTTCAAGGCCATCTACGAGAGTAAGATCCTCTCCCCACCATTCGCTCTTTGAAAGAACAGCCTTTGCGATCTTCTCGCTCTTCTCCTTGTTGTCAGCATAGGAAGCTGAGTAGAGCTTCTGGAATGTCTCAAGAACCTCAGGGCTGTCATTGATCATATACACTTCGCCGTTGCGGTTGCCCTTGAGTGCCGGACCTTCGAACTCTGTTCCTTCATAGAAGGAGATGAGTGCTGCAAGAGAGAATGAAAGGACTGCAGGGAGTTCTCCCTTCTTCTTGATGTAGCCGAGAAGCGAAGGAAGATCTCTTGTCTTGAACTTGGATACGCTGTTGAGCGAGATGGAGAGAAGCAGATGGACGATATAAGGATTTGCGAATCTCTCGAGCACATCGCCCGCATAATCCTCGAGCTGCTTCTTGTCTCCATCCATAGACGGGATGATCTCTTCGAAAAGGCCTCTCTTTGCCATAGGGAAGATGAGGTCGCTCTTGATGCATTCCTCAACAGTGTTGAGTCCTGTCTGATAAGCGGCGAGAACCATCATCGTATGTGTTCCATTGAGGATTCTTACTTTTCTTGTGCGATAGAAAGACATGTCGTCAGTCCAGATTACATTGACACCTGCCTTATCTGTCGGGAATTCATCCTCATGAGTCTTTCCGTGGCATTCAATAACCCAGAGAAGGAAAATCTCTGCGGCATCAAGGAGATTGTCCTTGTATCCGAGTCTCTCACAGATTGAATCAGCTTCTGCTCTTGGATAGCCCGGAACGATTCTGTCTACAAGGCTGTTGCAGAAATCACAAGCTGTGTCGAGCCATCTGATGAAGCCTTCCTCAAGCTTCCATTCCTCTGCGTACTGCTTTACGATTTTCTTGAGGTTGTCACCATTCTTGTCGATAAGTTCGCATGGGATTGCGATGATTCCCTTATCCTCTGCTCCGTTGAAAGCCTTGTATCTGTGATAAAGGAATGCACAGACCTTTCCCGGATAGGATATCTGCGGCTTGTCTTCGAGCTTGTCTCCATCGTGGTATGCGATTCCAGCTTCTGTTGTATTTGAGATTATGAATCTCAGATCCGGGCTTTCTGCAAGCTGCATATATTTCTCATAGTCAGCTTCGACATATGGATTGAGACAGCCTTTTACGCTCGTTATCTTTCTGAATTCCTCAACCGGCTTACCATTCTGAACGCCGCGAAGAACGGTTGTATAAATACCATTCTGGGCATTGATCATATCTCCCATGCCCTGCTTCAGCGGCTGTACCTGCATTACGCTTCCGTTGAAATCGCTTTTCTCATTTAGGATATCTACAATCCAGTCTACGAATGCGCGGAGGAAATTGCCCTCTCCATACTGAAGAATCCTTACAGGACGATCCTTCTTCTCAATTGTCTCACTGACATTCTTCATGTTCTGCACTCCTTCTCGTGTATATAATCCCCTGAACGGGAATCATGAGCATATAATCACCGTTTTCCATCAGAAAATGATGAAAACGGAACATAGTTCCAGTTTATACGGAATCAGATAAAAAGCAAGAATAATGCAGGTCACTGCCTATTTGAAAATGCTGTTTCGGAGAACCCGGAGATGCTCTTTCCTGAGAAAACTAAAGCTTTGCGGTCGTAATTCCTTATGCTGAAAGAGAAAAAAGGTCCAAAGATATGAAGAATCCTTTCTTTTCGGTAATCTTGTTTCATATTTCCTCATTACAGAATATTCCTACGGACCTGTTCTGGCTTCCCTCGCATTTTTTCCTTATCCTGCTGCAGAAGAAATATAAGGTGAAGAGTAGGGTGGATCTCTGCCAGAAGAAAGATACCCTTCTCCTTTTGTTGCGTTCTGTTGTGCGAGGGGCGTTTGTGCTTTTTATATTTTGTTGTATTCAAACAAAATAGTTTTTATTGTACATCTTCTTTATTTTTTATCTTTGTTTGACACCAGAGAAGAGTGACTGTAGAATGAGGCTACATAATCCTATAGGAGAAAATATAATGAAGAAGATTCTTGCTATTGTGCTTATGGCATGTATCTCCCTGGCTGTTTTCGCAGGCGGCGCATCAGAGAGTGCTGATGGAAAGCTTATGCTGGGTATGGTTACTGATTCAGGAACAATCGATGACCGCTCATTCAATCAGGGAACATATGAAGGTGTGAAGATGGCAGCTGACGAGCTCGGCCTTCAGTGCACATATCTCCGCCCATCCGGAACAACAACCACTGATTACCTTACGGCTATCACAGACCTCTATGATCAGGGATACAGATTCATCGCATGCCCTGGTTATCTTTTCGCAGAGGCTGTAGGTCAGGCACAGGAGATGTTCGATGATCTCATGCTTATCATCATCGATGATGCTCTTGCCGCTGGAATCGGAGAGAATACAGTAGCTATCACATTCAAGGAGCAGGAGTCTGCATTCATGGCTGGTGTTGCTACAGCTCTCAAGCTCGGAGAGGGCAGTGTAGGTTTCGTTGGTGGTCTTGAGATTCCATCAGTACAGAAGTTCAACTGGGGATTCCAGCAGGGCGTAGCTTATGCAAACGAGAACCTCGGAACAAATATCGAGATGGATCCGACCAATTTCGTATATCAGGGATCATTCGCAGATCTTGCTGGTGGACAGCAGCTTGCAATGGCTATGTATGAGAAGGGCGTCGATGCTATCTTCGCAGCAGCTGGTGGCACAGGTGTTGGTGTTATCAACGAGGCAAAGAACCGCCGTCTCGCAGGCGAGGATGTATGGGCAGTTGGCGTAGACGTTGACCAGTATTCCGTTGGCGATATGGGTAATGGCGAGTCATGTATCCTCACATCTGCAATGAAGGATGTAACAGGTGTTGCATACGATCAGGCTATCGCAGCAGCAAACGGCACATTCGAAGGTGGACGCCACCTTGTTCTCGGTGTTGCTGAGAACAGAGCAGGTATTCCAGCATCCAATCCTAACCTCACTCCTGAGATTGAGGCTGAGGTAAAGGCAGTTGCAGAGCTTATCAAGAACGGAACAATCGTCGTTCAGGATACAGCTGATGGACTTATCAGGTAATTACCTGTAGATGAATAATGAGGGCCGCCTCGATTGGCGGCCTTTTCTGAAAGCATATATCGTATACGGAGGACAGGTTTGAGCTACGTAATAGAAATGCTGGGCATCCGTAAGGAATTCCCCGGAATCGTGGCGAACGACGATATAACCCTGCAGGTTGAGGAAGGAGAGATCCACGCAATCCTCGGAGAGAACGGCGCAGGAAAGTCAACGCTGATGAGCATCCTCTTCGGTCTGTATCATGCAGATAAGGGCGTGATAAAGGTAAGAGGGAAGGAAGTGCATATAAAAAGCCCTAACGATGCCTATGAGCTCGGTATAGGCATGGTTCACCAGCACTTCCAGCTTGTTCATAATTTTACGGTTGCAGAGAATATCATCCTTGGAAAGGAAGGAAGCTTCGTCTACAACATCAAGGAAGCTTCAAGAAAGATAAAGGAAATATCGGAACGTTACGGTCTTTCAATCGAACCTGAAATGGTTATCGAGGACATAACGGTAGGAATGCAGCAGAGGGTTGAGATTCTCAAAATGCTCTATCGCGATGCTGATATCCTTATCTTTGATGAGCCTACAGCTGTTCTGACTCCACAGGAAATCGATGAGCTCATGCAGATAATGAGGAACCTTGCCGCAGAAGGCAAATCGATTATCCTTATTACCCACAAGCTCGATGAAATCAAAGCTGTCGCATCCAAGTGTACGATAATCAGGCGCGGAAAGCTTATTGGAGAAGTCGATGTGGCAACGGCATCAGCTGCTGATATGGCCGCTGCTATGGTTGGACGCCCTGTTTCATTCAAAGTAGACAAGAAGCCATCCGTGCCAGGAGATGCCGTTCTTGAGCTGAAGGATCTTTCCGTGATGAACAGCAAGAAGGTCCTTGGACTCAAGCATTTCTCCCTTGCAGTAAGAAGCGGTGAGATTATCGGTATCGCTGGTGTTGATGGAAACGGTCAGAGTGAGCTTGTAGAGGCGATTACAGGCCTGAGAAAGGCCGAGTCAGGTTCTATATTCTTCAAGGGAAAGGATATAACAAATCTTTCCATTGCCGAGAGAAATGAGATGGGACTTGGTCATATTCCAGAGGACAGGCAGAAAAGAGGTCTTATCCTTTCAGCGCCGTTGACGACGAATATGGTTATCAAGGAGTTCTACAAGAAGCCGTTTTCCGCAAAAGGCATTCTAGATTATCAGGAAATCGCAGGATATTCAGAAGAGATTGTCGAGAAGTTCGATGTAAGGTCCGGAGAAGGTATTGATTCATTTGCCGGAAAGCTTTCTGGAGGAAACCAGCAGAAGGCTATCATCGGACGCGAAATAACCGCAGATCCAGATCTTCTTATCGCTGTGCAGCCTACAAGAGGGCTTGATGTAGGTGCTATCGAATTCATACACCAGCAACTTGTCGCAGAGCGCGATAAGGGCAAGGCTGTTCTTCTTGTCTCCTTCGAGCTTGATGAGATCTTCAACCTTTCTGACAAAATCGCGGTCATATCAGGCGGAGAGCTTATCGATATCGTTGAGACATCCGAGACAGATGAACATGAAGTAGGTCTTATGATGGCTGGTATAAGAAAAGGGGAGAGCGTATGAAAAAAGGAAAGACTGTAATCCAGAAACCGCTGGAAGCACGGAAGGCATCTCCTCTTCTCGTATCTCTTTCAGCTGTCTTCCTTGGAATTGTCGCAGGATGTTTCTTCATCCTGTGTATCGGGAAGAATCCGTTTGCCGGTTTTGAGAAGATACTTTTCGGAGCTCTGTCGAACACCCGCCGCATTGGAAACACGATCGGAATGTCCACGCAGCTGATTCTCATAGGACTTTCGGTTGCGTTTGCGTTCAAGACCGGTCTTTTCAATATCGGAGCATCCGGACAGATGCTCATCGGAGGAATAACTGGATCGCTTCTTGCTTTCTATATCCCGATGAGTGTTCCACGACCGCTTTATCTTCTGATCATCATAATAGCGGCGATGATAGCCGGTGCATTCTGGGGTTTCATCTCCGGCTTCCTGAAGGCGAAGTTCAATGTTCATGAGGTTGTTTCGACCATCATGCTCAACTGGATAGCTTATTGGATAGTCTATGATTTCATCCCGCGCTTTATAATCGATCCTACCATTTCGGTGAAATCGAAACCGATAGAGACAGCCCATACGCTTCGTGCAGAGTGGCTTTCGAAGCTTACCGGAAGCTTCTCAATCAACTATGGAATATTCCTTGCTATCATCATGTGTTTTGTCATCTGGTTTATTCTCCAGAAGACAACACTCGGTTTCAGCCTGAAAGCGGTCGGTTCGAACAAGTTCTGCGCAGAATATGCCGGTATCAAGGTGAATCGTTCCATCATGATATCGATGGCGATTGCTGGTGCCCTGGCAAGTCTTGCCGGTCTGACATACTATTGCGGCTATTCGAATATCATGGAAATGGGAAAGATGCCGAATGAGGGCTTTGATGGTATAGCGGTTGCGCTTCTTGGAAACTGCTCTCCTGTTGGCGTTTTCTTCGCAGCTCTTTTCTTCGGAATCCTGAAAATGGGCAAGGGATCGCTTGCAGCAACAGGTATCCCGACAGAGATTGCCGATACTATAATCGCCACCATCATCTATTTCACGGCAACGAATGTGATACTTGCCAATTTCTGGAATGGAAAATTCCATCGTTCATTCGAAAGAAAGGAAGCCGCTGTTGCCGCCGCAATGGAGAAGCATGGCGATAAAACCCCTCCTGAGAATCTCTCAAAAGAGAAATATAGGGAATATATCAAGGAAGGGAATGCGATACTCAAAGAAAAGAAGGGGGTGAAGTGATGGGTTTCTGGGATGTTATTACAAGCATAGTTCCGTCTGCTATTGCATATACGATGCCTCTTCTCATGGGGGCGCTTGGCGGCCTTTATTCAGAGCGTTCCGGAGTAACCAACCTCTGTATCGAAGGACTGATGCTCTTCGGTGTTTTCTCATCAGCTGCGACTATCGTAAAGCTTCAGGCGATTCCCGGTTTCAGCTTCACGCTGGCGATTGTCATTGGAATCGTTGTGGCTATGGCTGCGTCGATGCTCCTTTCGGTTCTGCACGCGATTGCAGCGATAAACCTGAGAGCTAATCAGGTTATATCGGGAACAGCTATAAACATGCTCTCAACAGCAGTTACGCTTTTCCTTGCCCAGACGATTACAGGCTCTGGAAACATAACGATAGTAAGAGGCGTTCTCAGACAGGATATCCCTGTTCTTTCCAGGATTCCTGTCATCGGACAGCTTCTATTCCACAATACATACTGGACGACATGGCTCTGCCTCCTTCTCTGGGGTGTTTCATGGTTCCTTCTTTATAAGACATCTTTCGGGCTCAGGCTCAGAGCCTGCGGCGAGCATCCTTCAGCGGTTGCATCTGCCGGCGTTAATGTCCATAGGATGAGGTACATAGGTGTTCTTGCATCCGGACTTCTTTCCGGTCTTGGCGGAGCTTGTATCCTCGTCACGTATGCAGGTGAGTACAATGCAGGAAGCGGTATCAACGGCCTTGGCTTCCTTGCAATCGCAGCACTCATCTTCGGACAGTGGAAACCTCTCGGAATACTTGGCTCGACATTCTTCTTCGGCCTTTGTATGACGATTGCGAATATGGGAAAGGTATTCCCGGTATTCCAGAACATTCCGGCAGGATATCTCGGAATGTTCCCATATGTAGCAACACTGATCGCACTTGTATTCTCCAGCCGCAGAAGCGCCGCGCCGCTTGCTTCTGGAGAACCATTCTAAGGAGCTGATATGGACTTGATGGAAAAACTTGAAGAAACAAAAGCATATATTGAATCGAAACTCGGAGGAAGAAAGCCAGTTATCGGGCTGGTCCTCGGATCCGGGCTTGGTGACATGGCAGATGAGCTGGAGGATTCCGTCATCATCGATTATCACGAGATACCTCATTTCCCTGTCTCTACTGTACCGGGACATAAAGGAAGGCTTGTAATAGGCAAGCTTGAAGGAAAGATGGTCCTGTGCATGCAGGGAAGATTCCATTTCTATGAAGGATATTCGATGGAAGAGGTTGTCTACCCGATAAGGACAATGAAGATTCTTGGCATACGTTCCCTCTTCCTTACTAATGCAGCAGGATGCGTAAATACAGGATGGAAACCTGGAGACCTGATGCTGATAAGCGATCATATAAAGCTTATTGCGGATAACCCGCTCAGAGGTAGGAATCCAGAAGGTCTCGGGGAGAGATTCTTCGACATGACGAACGCATATGACAAGAAGCTTCTCTCCACTGCGGAAAAAGCAGCAGATAACAAAGGTATCTCAGTAAGGAAAGGTGTTTATATGCTCTTTACCGGACCTTCATTCGAGACGGCTGCGGAAGTCAGATTCGCACGTATAGCAGGAGCGGATGCCGTTGGCATGTCGACAGTGCCAGAGGCAATTGCGGCTTCACATATGCGTATGCATACACTGGGAATCAGCTGCCTGACGAATATGGCGGCAGGAATACTTGACCAGCCATTGAATCATGAAGAAGTGCTCGAAACAGGAGAAAGAGTCAAGACGACATTCTCCCTTCTTGTCCGTGAGATAGTGAGAATCTGGCCAGAAGAGCTTCTGTGAAAGGTTTTCATCGCATCTGAAGTATCTTCCAGAGGATTCCGGCTCTTTTTCAGAGGAAATCATGTGAAGATAAAAAAACAGGTGCTGCGACACCTTGTGCGGCCTTCTCTTCTTCACCTCCGACTTTTCGGGGAAGAGAAGGCTATTGCATTACTTGCGAGCATTCTATAACCTTTTCATTGGATATGAAGGTCCTTTGCATCTCCGATACGACGGATACACTCATATACTCTTCTGTAGCCCCTGAGCTGTACAGGGATGTCGATTTCGTCATCTCAGCGGGTGATTTGCCTCTGCGTTATTACGATTACATACAGACTGTACTGAAGAAAGATGTCTATTATGTATATGGCAATCACAATCTCGAGGAATTCGGGCATATGATGAAGGGGGGCTCCCTTACGCTTCATAATGACAGCCTTGTCCCTCAGCTCCCGGCATTCGGCGGGAATTTCGTCGACGGAAGGATCATATATGACAAGTATCATGATCTGATCATCGCAGGACTCGGCGGTTCGATGCTCTATAACGGCGGAGAGAGCCAGTATACGGAACGCGAGATGAAGATGAGAATCGCGAGGCTATATCCAAAGCTGATATACAACAAGAAGCGTTATGGCCGCTATCTTGATATCCTTATAACTCATGCACCACCAAGAGGAATGGGCGATGGAGAGGATCTCTGTCATAAGGGATTCGACTGCTTCCTGCAGTTCATGGACAAGTTCCAGCCCAGATATCTTCTGCATGGGCATGTGCATCTTGATGATATAAATGCACCTCGCATTACAGAGTACAAAGGGACGAAGGTTATCAACATATACAAGAACTACATCCTTGAGGATGAGATACTGGGTAGATAAGACTATGGCAATTGATTCAGCGGCATTAGAAGATTTTTCAAGAGCAAAGCGGAAGGCAAAATTCCAGAGTATATTATCAGCACTCTCCTGGAAGAATTCAGATCTCATGTCATTCTACGAGGTCACTTCGATAATCAAGCCCAAATCAGAGACATACCTTGGGATGCAGACGATTCCTGTGGCGAAGATAATCGGATCCGAAGGACGCTACCATGATTTCTCCTCTGCATTCTTCCCGAAAAGGGAGATGCTCAAGAACAGATGGTGCAGTGTCGATTCCGCGGTTCTCAATGATGTGATACTTCCCCCGATCTCAGTTTACAGTCTGGGTGGATACTATTTTGTAAGAGATGGTAATCACAGAGTGTCGGTTGCTAAGGCACAGGGTGTTGAGTATATCGATGCCGAGGTTGTCGAGCTCGACAGCGAAATTCCTCTTTCTCCTGATATGTCCATGAAGGAGCTGAAGGAAAAGGTCGTGGACTATGAAAGGAATACCTTCATAGCGCAGTACAAGCCATCATATCTTCCTATGGGCGATATAGTATTCACATCCCCGGGATCATATCCCGAGATGGTCAATCATATCCTGGTTCATAAGTATTACATAAACCAGAACTTAGATCATGAGATTACATTCGAAGAAGCTGCGGAGAGCTGGTATAAGAATGTGTATTCTCCGATTGTCCAGGAAATAAGGGCAGAGCATCTGCTCTCGGCATTCCCAGGACAGACCGAGGGCGATATGTATATGTGGATCGTCAGGAAATGGGATGAATATAAGAAGAGTGATTCCACCATGTCAGCGGCAGAGGCTGTAAGAAAAGCCGGGAAGGAAAAAGGAAGCGACTTCCTTCATCTTCTCGGCCGGTATGCGAAATACTATCTATCTAAGCTTTCGCGCGCTTAAGAGAGCGGCAGGTCCGGTATCGATGCCAGATCTGCGAATCTGTCTGCAATATCGTCTATGATTTCGGACGGTCTGTTGGGCATCATATCGCTTTCTTCATGCACATAAGGCTCATACGGTATATTCACAAGACCCATCATCTCTGACCATAGGTATAGAGATGATGCGGCTCTCAATCCATCATATTCTCCTTCCGTGGTTGATGAGAACGCATAGAATTTCCTTCCTTCCAGACTCTGATTGATATACAGTGGCCAGGTGGAATCGAGGAACGCTTTCATCTCTGCTGTCGGCATCCCGAAGCGTGATGGTGTTCCAAGGATTATGATATCTGCACTTTCGAGCTTTTCCGGAGTGGCCTCTGGCAAGGCGGTTATTTCCTCATAATATTCTATAGCCTCTGTCCTTTCGTTAGCCGCAAGATGCAGGTCGGGATCCGAGACTCTGTAAAGACGTGCATCGAAGCCATGTTCTTCGAGCTTTTCCCTGAATGTCTCTGCAATAATGTAGAGATTCCCCGAAATGGAGTGGATGATGATATTAGCTCTCATTTACTCCTCCTTAAAAGGAGTATAACGCAGAATTCCCAGCAAAAGAGAACAAAAAGATGTTATTGATGTGTATTTTCAGCAGAAGGCTGTGTAGATACCGTCTGCTTCAGCCAGATGCACTTCCCTTGAATAGAGTGAAGAGAGGTTCTTTTCTGTCAGTACATCCTTCTTCTCTCCATCCATTGCTATCATTCCATCTTTCATCAGTATGATCCTGCTGATTTCCGGAAGGATCTCGGAAAGCTCATGAGTCACCATTATGAGCGTGCGCCCTTTCGTGATGTATGAGGAGATTGTATCCCTCAGATCGGCACGTGAAGGGAAATCCAGACCGGAAGAGGCTTCATCGAGCAGAAGGATATCAGGATCCGTTATTGCGGCGCGGGCAAGAAGGACTCTTCTCATCTCTCCCGTTGAAAGCGTGTTCATCGTCCTGTCCTTATGCGTATACATCGAAACCTTTCTCAGTTCCTCATCCGCCCTTTCCCAATCCTCCTCTGCAATGCTGTGGTGGAAATCAAAGCCAAGAGAGGCATACAGTCCTGAAGCTACTATCTCGCGTGCTGTATATGATGTGCGGTAAAACTCATCGGTTCCCGGAGATACATGCCCGATTCTTTTTCTGAGGTCCGAAACCATCCATCTTTCCTCTCCGAGAATCGAAGATCTGTATTCATCTTTTGCAAGAGGGTATACACGTCTGTCTATCACATCGATAAGAGTGGATTTTCCAGCACCATTTGGTCCTATTATCGCAATCTTTTCTCCCTTTTCCGCGTGGAAGGAGACATCGGTGAGTATGAGTTTGCCATCCCGCCTTACATTCGCATGTTCGATAGTAACCGCTTCCATAGTGGGTATATTATCCCAAATCACGGTTCAGGTCTGCATTATATGATGGAAATCTTGTTGACCTGCATAACGCTTTTTCCCGATAATCCGGTTATCGGAAGCCTTCGTTCTACTGAAAATGGTAAAGCGATGTCCCTGCTATCCGAAGATAATCATCACATCTTTATTTCCGGAGAAGGTTATGTCTGACAACAAGACAAAAGGCATCGGGGATTATATTGTCTCCGTGCTTAATGGTATGGCACAGGGGCTTTTCGCGTCTCTCATTATCGGTTTGATCATCAAGCAGATCGGTACGTATTCAGGTCTGAAATGGCTTTCCGATTTCGGCCAGATAGCACAGTGCCTCACATGTCCCGCGATAGGAATTGGCGTTGCATACAGCATAGGCGCGAAGGGCCTTGCTCTCTTTGCCGCCGCAACAGCGGGAACAATCGGAGGGGGAGCTATTACAATAGCGGAGACTGGAGCGATTGCGATTGCATCAGGCGAGCCTCTGGGTGCATGTATCGCGGCTCTTGCCGGGGCAATCTGCGGGAAGGCCATAACGGGAAAGACGAAGGCTGATATAATCCTTGTGCCTCTTCTGACAATCTTCGCAGGAGGAATAACAGGGCTTCTTATCTCTCCTGTAGTTGCCGCTCTTATGACGGCGCTGGGAGCTTTCATCAATCATCTGACAACGCTGTATCCATTGCCGATGGGGGCCCTTGTGTCCGCTGTTGTCGGAATGGTGCTGACTCTTCCGATAAGCTCTGCGGCAATCTGCATATCACTCGGGCTTTCCGGTCTTGCTGCAGGAGCGGCCTGTGCGGGATGCGCCGCGCAGATGATAGGTTTCGCGTTCATGAGCTTCAGGGAAAACGGAGTGGGCGGACTTATAAGCCAGGGGCTTGGCACCTCGATGCTTCAGATTCCGAATATATGGAAGAACTGGAAGATATGGATACCTCCTACAGCCGCTTCCGTTATTACCGGCCCGATCTCGACATGTGTGTTCAGGATGACGAACAACGCAGCTGGAGCCGGTATGGGAACGAGTGGACTAGTTGGACAGTTCAATGCGGTTGCTGAAATGGGCGCCGGTGCGCTTCCTCAGATTATCCTTGTGCATTTTGTCCTTCCGGCCATACTGACTGTCCTGATTGCTATTCCTATGAGAAGAAAGGGCTGGATAAAGGAAGGAGACCTCAAGCTTCCAGAATGACTACTTGAGGTAAGAAAATGAGAAAAAGACATATGCAGGTAAATGTGTCTGGTATTATGTTAAATCAATGTGAAAAAAAGTTTGCTAATATACCAGAAAACATTTGATTTCTGCATGAAAGCATGAGAGAATGTATTTAATCAGGAAAGCTATGATTGACCCTGCAGGTTTTTCTGATTTGCTCTCATAGCATAAAATGGGAACAAGGAGGTTTGCCGCTGGTTTGCTCCAGCGGTGATTTTTTTCTCTTCTGGTGGAATCTTGATTCATGCGGTTTTATAATCTCATCCGGAGGCAGATATGACAGAGGTTATTAAACTCGATGATAAGGTTTCTGAGATAATCATCTCGAAAGGCGATTACAAAGCCGGAATATATACTTTAGGAGCGATTCTCCATTCGTTCAGCTATAAAGATCATGATGTTGTTGTCGGTTATGACAATTACGAGGATTATCTCGACATCCTCACCACAACGTACTTCGGAGAGGTGGTCGGTCCGTTTGCAAACAGGATAAACAACGCTTCATTCATAATGGATGGCAAGCAGTACTCCCTTGAGAAGAATGATGGGGAGAATAACCTTCATTCCGGTTCAAAGAACTTCGGTATGAAATACTGGAAGATCGAGGAGACGGATGAGGATTCCGTTCGCCTTTCACTTGAATCAAGAGAGGCGGGAGGATTCCCCGGAAACCATCATGCAGAGATTACATACAGTCTGACTGATGATGGCAAGCTGACTCTTCATTATGTGATATCGAGTGAGGACAAGTGTCCTGTCAATGTGACAAACCATGCATATTTCAATCTTGATGGAAAAGGAGATGCGAGAAACCACTCCCTCACTATAGCGGCTCCAGAGTATCTTGATGTTGATCAGCATCTCATTCCTGTTGCCGTGAGGAAAGTCGCTGGTACGCCTTTTGATTTCACAGAAAAGCATGTGATAGGAGACAGGCAGGAAGGCAAATATGATCACTGCTTCATCTTCGGGAAGAAGCATACGCTGACGCTTGAGAATGATGAATATGCACTGGATCTTGAGACTGATCTTCCTGCGGTACAGGTCTATACTGGGGAGTTCCTTTCATCATCGAAGCCCGGCAAGAAAGGCGAGAAGATAGAAGCATTTTCAGGAATAGCTCTCGAAAGCGAGTTTTTCCCTGATTTCCCTAATCATCCAGAGTATCCAGGAGCGTACACCGATTCAGGAAAGGCTTTCGAAACCGAAACGAGTTTCCGTCTAAGACGTAAATGATGTGAAGCTTACGGGTAGGTATTGTGTATTTTCACATACTTACTTGTCTTCAGTTCCGTTTGCTGATAGAAATGCATATATAGAAAGAAAGTATGAAGAAAGCGTGCCTTGTGATTCTCATTGCTGTCCTTATGGCTTCCTGTTCAACGACAGGAGGAAATGTCTTTACTGCCAAGGATCGTACAGAATCACTTATAGAAGCGCTGTCTGCAACTCCGATTACGGTAGAGAAGGAGGAACCGGTTCTTCCTTCTCCTGAACCCGTTACACCAGTGACGAACGCCCCGAAGAGTGAGAAGCCTGAGGTGGTGGAAATCCAAGAACCAGAACCTTCTGAGACGGAATCAGTAACAAAGGAAGCCCCGGTAATTCCAGCTGTGTCTGAGGAAGAGGATGAGACAGAGGTTCCTGCTGCTGTTCCCGAAACTGTGGAAGAGGACGTTGTATATACTTTTGAGGATAAGGAAGATCTGCCGGTCATTGAAAAGGCAGAGAGCGAAGAAGAAGGTGTTCTTATCCCCGTAGCGGATCATAGCAATGATGTTCCGTCAAGGCTTGCCGATGCAGATGAAGAAGAGCCTGCTGTGATCTTTGATGAGCCTATGAGGCCGTGGATGCTTGAGCTGATGGTCGCACTCATTGTGGATATTATCCTGTTCACTGCGGCTTCTGCGGTACGTAATGCGGTCAGGGCACCGCTTACACCGGTTGTATCGGCCGCCATTTCCCTGCTTATGACGGCTCTGACCATTGTGCTTTCAAGCATCATTGCAGGATGGTCGCCAGCATGGCTCAGCTATCTCCTTCTGCTTTTCACTTATTATCTGCTCAGGTCTGGAAGACGGAGGAGAGGTTCTCGATAGCGTCAAGCTTTTCCAGAAGCAGCGATCTGTAGAAGAATGCATCGAGTGCCATTATTGCGGCGCCTTCTCTCTGTCCGTTATCACCGGAAAGACTTCTGTACACCGGAATATCCTTTCTATAAGGCGGGAGCACTGAGTGCAGGAGTTCCTGCAGATATGCATAGGCTTCATCGGAAAGCTGTGACAATTCTCCTGTTATCATCACGCTTGAGGCGGAAAGTGCCTGAACGGCTTCGGCAAGGGCTGCTGCAAGCGGTCTCATGGCTTCTTTTATCGCATATCCGTATGAATTATTCCTTACAAGATCCTTTATCGATTCAGCTCCTGTTTTAGTCAGGAGTGCATTACCGGATGCCGCTGCCTCAAGGCATCCTCTGCCTCCACAGGTACATTCCCCGTCTCTCTGCGCCTTTATATGTGCGAGATCGGGAAGATGATGCAGCTCTCCGTTCCTGATTATCGCGGCATCGAATGTGTCGGACCAGGAAAGGAAAAGCATACCATCTGATTTTCCTATCCTCATTATCTCGCTTTCAGCTTCTGCTTCCGCTCTGTTCACGCAGAGAATCGGGGAGGGCAGAATAGACGTATCGAAATCCTCCGGGATTATGGCGGCACTGCCATAGATAGTTGCTTTGTCACTCATTCTCGCGATTGCCCGCTGGATGTTCTCCAGCATATCGTCTTTTCTCGGATACCGTTCGAATCTCAGAACTCTTCCAAGAAGGTTTGAAACAGAAACAGAGACTGCTCTCTTTGAGACACAGAAGGCGAAGACCCTTCCTTTGTCCTTGTTTATCGAGAGGAGCCTTCCGGGGCGCCCAGGAGAGGAGAAATCCTTCTCTCCCTCTTCGATGAGACCTTCAGCGATCATCTTATCGGTCATTTCCCCGATAGAGACCTTGTTTATTCCCAGCTTCCTTGACAATTCGGCTTTCGAAGCTTGTCCCTTTCTGAGTTCTGAAAGGACGCGGAGCCTGTTTATAGTTCTTGCATTGTCTGGTTTCGAGAAATCCATAAGAGGATTGTAACCCGTCCTTACAGATTGTTCCAGAATTTGCCGTTTCTCTTTTCCGTTAGTATCTTCAGTTCTGTGAATATTAGGGAGGGCGTATGTCCAATAGGAAATTCAAGACAGAGGTTGCCGATCTCCTGCACCTCATCATACATTCGCTTTATTCAAACAAGGAGATATTTCTTCGTGAATTGATATCCAACGCATCCGATGCTATCGATAAACTCAGATATCTTTCGCTTACAGATGAGCATCTCAAGGGATTCTCATTCGAGCCCCGCATTGACATAAGCTTTACCGAAGATAGAGAGAGAACCCTCACCATCCGCGATAACGGAATCGGAATGAACGAGGAGGATCTCAACAACAATCTCGGTACAATCGCATCTTCTGGAACGAGAAAGTTCCTTGCATCCCTGACTGATGAGCAGAAGAAGGATTCCAATCTCATCGGGCAGTTCGGTGTAGGATTCTATTCGGCATTCATGGTTGCCAAGAAGATCACTGTGATATCCAGAAAAGCAGGTGAAGATCAGGCATGGCAGTGGACATCGGATGGCGAGAGCTCCTATTCAATCGATCCTGCGGAGAGAAGTGAGCAGGGGTCGACCATAATCCTGACACTCAATGAAGAGGGTGAGGAATATGCAAACCGCTGGCAGCTTGAAACTCTTATAAAAAAGTATTCCGACAACATCGCTTATCCGATCTATCTCGAATACGATCAGGTTCATTATGACAACGAGAAGAAGGATCAGAATGGCAATGCTCTTAAGACCACTGAGCATAAGATAGATCAGGTGAACAGCGCATCCGCGCTCTGGAAGAGACCGAAGTCATCAATCAAGGAGGAAGAGTATAAGGAATTCTATAAGAACTCCTTCTATGATAGCGATGACCCGATGTTCTATATCCACACGCAGGCTGAAGGAACAAATGAGTACACAACGCTTTTCTATATTCCTTCCAAGGCACCGTTCGATATGTACTATGCCGATTATCGTCCGGGTGTGAAGCTCTATGTTAAGAGGGTTTATATAACAGATGATGATAAGGATCTTCTTCCTTCCTATCTCAGATTCGTCCGCGGTATCATCGACAGTGAGGATCTTCCTCTGAATGTCTCGAGGGAAATCCTGCAGGAAAACAGGGTGATGGTTTCCATCAGAAATGCTTCCGTGAAGAAGCTTCTCGGAGAATTCAGGAAGATTTCCGAGAATAATCCGGAACTCTATGCGAAATTCATTGCCGAGTACAACAGACCGCTGAAGGAAGGCCTTTATTCTGATTACGCGAACCGCGAGACGCTCTTGGAGCTTGTCCGTTATAAGAGCAGCTCCGAAGAGGGATACGTGTCGCTGAAGCAGTATAAGGAAAGGATGAAGTATGGGCAGAAAGCCATCTATTACATTACAGGAGGAAAGGAGGATGTTCTCCGCACATCTCCTCTTGTAGCTGCTTATAAAGAGAAGGGATATGAAGTGCTCATCATGAGCGATGATATCGATGATATCGTGATCCAGAGCATCGGCGAGTATGACAAGACACCGCTCAAGGCTATCAACAAGCAGGGTGCAATGGATGATCTCAGAAGCGATGAGGATAAGGCAAAGGAAGAGGAGAAGAAGCCTGTTGCCGAGAAGATGAAGAAGGCTCTTGGTGACAAGGTCCGTGATGTTATCATCTCGACAAGACTTGTATCGACACCTGCGGCTGTGATTCTCGGAGACGATGATCCTTCTGTCCAGATGCAGAGAATACTGAAGCAGATGGGTGCTTCTGATATGCCGGAAGTGAAGCCGATACTCGAGGTCAATCCTGATTCTCCTGTAATCCAGAAGATTGAGAAGAGCGAAGATGAGGCGTTTGTCTCGGCACTTTCTTCAGTTGTTCTTGATCAGGCTCTGATTCAGGAGGGCGTTATGCCATCTGATCCGGCAGCATTTGCAGCAAATCTTTCGGATATCCTTGGCAGGTGATGAAACAAAAGCCGCAGGATTTATTCCTGCGGTTTCCTGTCCAGACCTATAAGAAAGATTTCGAAAGAATCATCGCGGGAGGCCTTCGGTTTGAAGGCCTTAGCTTTTGCGAAAATCGTTCGCATTTTTCTGAGCACTTCCTGTTCGCCGCCGCCCTGGAATATCTTTATTACCATGTTTCCATGGGTTTTGAGCTGTTCTTCCGCAAGCATTACAACTTGTTCGGCAAGATACTCGGAACGTGATGTATCCACGATTCTGTTACCTGTCGTCATCGGAGCTGCGTCCGATATGATTGCATCGTAAGGGCCTTCTTCTACGAGCCTTGCTCTTATTTCCTTTGAGAATGCATCCCCTACAAGTGCCGTGACTGTCGGCGGGATAGGATCGAGTGACAGCGGATTGAGGTCAACTGAGACGATCTTTCCTCTTTCCTTGAGCAGAACCCTGTGCGTGTAAAGCGTCCAGGAACCAGGAGCGGCTCCGACATCCAGTACGGTGTCGCCAGGTTTTATCAGGCGGCTGGTGCTGTTTATCTCCTCGAGTTTGTATACCGATCTTGCAGGATAGCCTTCCTTGTGTGCTCTCTGTGTGTAGAAATCTGCTTTGTCTCTTCTTGATACAGCCATAGGAAAGAGAATAACGGGATAATAGGCTCTACGTCAAAGGAAAGAAAAACGCCGGGAAGCTGTATGGGGTGGGAGAGAAGCTACCCGGCGTAAGTTTTTTCACACGTTGCAAAGGAGGTATGAAAAACTGTTGCTCTGTACATTCTGTATAGCATTAATTATGCCAAACTTGCAATTTCATAAGCTGAAACTTCAGAAAACCTACATAAAAGTACAAAGACGCCGGGATGTGGCGTCTTTGAATACACTAAAAAGGAGGTTTGTTGAAAAAACTGTTTGCTCTGTTAACCTACCGCAAGTTCCGTGCCAACTTTATTTCATGTTAATAAGCACCAAAACGCAACAAAAGCAAAAATGTATATGTGAAAAATTTTCACAGTGTGCATATTTTTCGCAATTATGCTTAAAAATACAAAATATTGACCAATTCCTTATCCCTGCATATCTTACAGTGGTGAATAATATAATAAACAGGAAATTCCGTTACACTTACAGTAACGCTGTATCCGTGCTGATAATAATAAATGTACTTGCGTTTTTCGTGACATACAGCCTGATGCCGAGGCTTATGTATTATTTCGCGCTCATTCCGTCTTCTGTTCTTTATGGGCATGCATACTGGCAGTTCGTGACATACATGTTCATGCATGGCGGGATCTGGCATCTGATCTCGAACATGCTTGGACTTTTCATATTCGGGACAGCGTGCGAACGTGCCGTAGGAACACGGGAGTTCGTTCTTTTCTATCTTCTGACAGGAGTGCTTTCCGGAATCGCGAGTTTCCTTGTATATCTTTTCTCCGGCACGAATGCAATCCTGCTGGGTGCATCTGGCGCGCTTTATGCTGTGATGCTACTTTTCTCAGTCATATTCCCGCGCGCAAGGATTCTTCTTTTCGGATTCATTCCAGTGAGCGCTCCGGTGCTTGTCATCCTCTATTTTGCAATAGAGCTATTTTCAGGTATCGGTGCATATGGCGGCGGTATTGCCCATATGACACACCTTTTCGGCCTTCTCTTCGGGTTCCTTTATTGTGTTATCAGGATGAGAATCAATCCATTCAAGGCGTGGGCACAGATTCTCTGATTGCAGCATAACCTGGCTTTATAACATCATATATGAGCTTCAGACGCTTGTTATGATGTATGAATGCGCTCTTCATGGCATTGAGCGTGATCTTCTCAAGGTCTGCGAGTGTCAGATTGTATTCCTCTGCTGCTATTGCCATTTCCTCCGTGAGGTTGGTGTTGCTCATCAGCCTGTTGTCAGAAGAGAGGAATACCCTGAAATGATTCCCGTAGAAGATGGGGAAGGGATGCTCTGCATAGCTTTTCACAGCGCCTGTGCCTATATTGCTTGTCAGACACATTTCAAGCGGTATTCGTTTATCTTCGATGAAGTGAGCAAGTGAACCCATTTTCAGTATCTGTCCGTCTTTGATGAGCATGTCATCGGTAAGCCGTGTGCCATGTCCGATGCGCTGTGCTCCGCATATCTGTATGGCCTGCCATATTGATTCCAGCCCGAACGCTTCTCCTGCGTGTATTGTCAGATTGAAATTATGTGCACGGATGAATTCAAAGGCCTTTATGTGTTTTTTCGCAGGATTCCCTGATTCATCTCCCGCGAGATCGAATCCCACGACACCGCGTTCGGAAAAAGCTACCGCAAGCTCTGCAACCTCAAGCGACAGCTCCGGACTCTGATGCCTCATCGCGCAGAGTATAAGACCGAATTCGACTCCAGTCTTTCTCCTTCCTTCCTGAAGCCCTTCAAGCACGGCTTCGACGACCTCTTCCATGCTGAGGCCTTTTTCGGTGTGGAGTATCGGGGCGAATCTGATCTCGGCATAAACTACATTATCCTTTGCCAGATCCTCGAGTTCCTCCATGGCTACTCTCTTCAGGCTTTCTTTGTCCTGCATTACGGAAACGGTAACGCTGAAAGCTTCCAGATAGAGTGAAAGAGATTTCTCGGCAGAGCCTTTCGAGAACCAGGCTTTCAGCTCATCTCTATCATGAGACGGAAGAATGATGTTCCTCTCTTCAGCCAATTCGATTATGGTCTCAGGTCTGAGACCTCCATCAAGATGTTCGTGCAGCTCGACCTTCGGGCATTTCCTGATAATCTCTTTTGCAATCATATGATGATTGTACAGCAAGTGCGGAGAGGATGCAAAAATGGTCATTAAGTGTGAATTGTTTTAATATTCTGCTCGTATTTTTTCTGAATACAGTAAATTATCTCAATGAAAAATCGGGGGTGGGGCTTTACATTATATGCATTTCGCGAGAATATTTACGCGGAGGATTATTGGAAAATGGCAAAGTCATCTGAATCTCTCAATAAGAAGCTTCTTGCAGCTGCTATCAGCGCAACGAAGGCTAGGGATATCAAGGACCTTCTCGACAAGGGTGCAGATATCAACACACATAACGAATGGGGCCTTACACCTGTAATGCTTGCTGCACAGTACAACCACTCTGTAGTTGTTCTCAAAGCAATCATCGAGGCTGGTGCAGACATCCACGAAGCAGAGCCGAAGTACAGATCGAATGCTCTTCATCTTGCAGCAAACAGCTCCAAGAACCCGAAGGTAATCGAGGCTCTTCTTGATGCAGGTGCAAATATCGATGCACGCAACTATCTTGGTGAGACAGCTCTTATCATGGCTGTAAACAGCAATGACGAGACAAAGATCACAACACAGCTCATCAAGAGCGGCGCAGACATCAATGCTCGCGATTATCAGGGACATTCTGTTCTTGATTATGCAAAGGCCGCAAAGAAGACATACATCGTAAATCTTCTTAAGGAGAAGGGTGCAATCTGAGGGATACACCCAGAGAAAAGTAAAGCTGCAGTCCTCGTTTGAGACCGCAGCTTTTTATTTTGCTTTTTACATGGAAGCTCTATCAGCTCTTTCCACCATTGAGTGCTGCCACTCGAGGAGCTTGTCGTGAAGTTCTTTATTGCCTCCTTTTATATCGACCATGGTTCTTATGACAGGTTCCGTTCGTGACTTGCTGAGCCAGAGATAACCAGCAGGTCCATTTTCATCGTAGAACTGGATTTTCACACCACCTGTGGATTCTGGCGTTCTGAAAGTCTTCCCCATACCGATTGTCTCATCCGAGCCTTCATACTGGCGTTCTTCCCACCTTACAGTTCCTGCCGGAAGATTGGAATCAGCCTCGTTCGCGACTATTCTCTCGTATTCCTCTCTCAGTCTGTTGTAATCAGTGCTCTTGATTTTCATCACTGCATCTGATGAGAAGGCAGATGTTGTCATATATGGAGGAAGAGCTTCGATTACAGAGTAAAGGGAAATTTCCTTCCCTTCCTTTTTTCCAAGTGCTTTCATGATGAAGCTGTAAAGACCTTCAGAAGAGAAGAGCTTTGCGAAAGTCATGAGGGAATTCATCGGATCCCGCACTTTTGCAGGATATGTGATGTTCCCTCCATTTGAGCCTTCACCACAAACTCTACAGCAGTATCCTTCCTCTCTTTTCCTCCTTGCTGCTTCAACTACATTGGCTTCCCCGATGTCTCCTCTGAAAACAGAGACACCAAGCCTTGCCGCTATATCATCGACAAGAAGCGATGTCGGACCATTCACTGCCAGTGCGATGTTCTTTCTGCCATTCATCCTGTCATATGCTGCCTCAATGAGGGAGACAAGTGCAAATACAGTCTGTGCACTCATTATCTCAGCTTTCCCGTTCTTCTTTATATAAACGAAATTTCCTCTGTCGCCATCATTGTCAGGAGTGTAGCCGAGAATGAACGAGGAATCCTTCCTGTGTATTTCCTCCAGTGCTTTCCTTGCTCTTTCAAGGTTCTTTCCTTCCGGGACGATTGCATGTTCGATCTGTCCAGGGATTGAATTGAGAACCCAAAGCTTCGCTCCTTTTGATCTGAGGAACGGTATGTCGATGGAAACTGATCTTGCAGAACCATTGAAATCAATGACGACACCGAAGGGGAGTGTGAAATCCTTTTTCACTGCGGCTGTCTTCATCACGAACGATGCGTAATAATCCAGCGCCTTCCTCTTTATCCTGTCATGTACCATGAGGCATTCTGCATTCATCTCGGAATCTGCATTATCAATAAGCGATCTAAGATACTGGCTTGATCCATTCCTGTTGATCGTTTCCTTCAGGATCTGGATTGCTTTATCGCATTCTTCTTTTGGTAAGACGCCACCCTCCGTACCGAACTTAAAGCCGTTGTGTCCTACAGGGTTGTGGGAAGCTGAAATGTAGAAGAATCCATCGAATTTATGGGAGAAAGCCATGATTTCCGGCGCTGATGATATAGCGATATCGTAGACAGATGCTCCGAGCGAAAGCAGTGCGCGTCTGATGCTCTCTGCAAGGAGACGACCAGTCGGCCGCGCATCACGCCCAAGGAGAATCCTTGGCTTTTCAAGATTCAGATACCTGAAGAATGAAAGAGCGGATGCCGCCGCGAACAGCAGCATGTCCTCGTTTACATCTTCGCAGCTATCCTCCTCGTCTCCGGATGCTGTGACAACGCATCTCCAGCCTGAAGCGGAGAGAATGAATGATGACAAAGTCTTCTGAAGCGATTCATCTGTAGATGATCCGTCTGTAATCCTTGCCTCGGGATCTCCGAGCGCTATTCCTGAAATTCTGTCGTATATCATATTCGTCCTCAGATATATATCCTGAATGTGTGACCGCAATGCGGACAGCTTACAAGTATTTCCTTTTCATTTCGGTGAGGTTTATACTCACCATCGCTGATGTTTATTCTATCACCTCTTTGGACAATCGATGCGGAGATGTCGTTCTTTTCAAGCATTATCTCATAGAGCTTATCGAAACGTTCAGTTGTCACGATCTCATCCCCATCGAAATCCTCGATTACCTTTTCGGGCAATAGCTTTTCGGTGATTATAATATTGATGCTGTTAAGGCGGATGACGCTTCTGATGTCCTCAATAGCAGCTTTTCTTCCGATAATAAGCGTGGAATCATCATTTTCGGTAATCATATAGACAGAAGGAGCCATGTTCTCCAGCAGAAGCCCATTCCACCTCTTATACCAGACGTTATTATCAAGAGCTATTGTATCTCCGTCTTTTGATGCCACGATGAAATCATCCCGACCTCTATCAGGCAGCATGATGCTGTAGGCTGCAAAGAGGCTGGATGAGAGCATGAGAAACGATAATCCTGTCAAGATTTTCCTGAAATGCATGAAATGATGATAACACATTACGGCGAAAATGCAGGTTTCGTCCGCAATGTAAGCTGCAAAAGTCTGTCAGGCTCTATCCGTAAGGGTCTGTGTCACGTTGCTGTTTCGGTTCTGTTAATTTCATGTTAATAATTTACTGAATTTTACTAAAGTATTTGACAACGCTTTCAAGACGATATCTAATGAGGCTATGGCTGGAGTAAAGGATATTGCCAGAAGCTGTGGCGTAAGCGCCGCAACAGTATCGAGAGTGCTCAATGCAGATCCGACACTGTCTGTAACGGAATCTGTCAGGGTGGCTATCGAAGCGGAAGCCGAGAGAATCGGATACAAGACACCAAGACAGCGACGCGCTGCAATGCTTTCTGCCATGCTCATTCTTTCGCCTCTGGATAAACCTGGATTTGAGGAGAAGCTTCTGGCTTATCTTGACCCGATAGCCAGAGCAGCTGGTATAAGCCTTACGCTCTCTCTGGAGAAGGATCTCGATGGAATCATTGCAGTGGGGGAGTTCTCTCAGGAAGAGATTGACTATTTCCATAGTCTGACGGCCAATCTCCTTCTGATAAACAATCTCGGTTCCGATTATTCCTATGATTCCATCATGGTTGATTATCCTAATGCAGAAAAGCAGGTTCTTGATTACTTTCTTGCCGCATCGATTACTCGCATCGGATATATCGGCGGCATATTCAACCGCAGGACAGCAGTTATCGGAAAGAGGAGGGCAGCTGAATTCAAAGCTCTTCTTGAGCGTGAGAATCTCTACAGGGATGAATGGTTCAGGCTCGGAAGGATGGATGAGGAATCCGGTTACACTCTTGTTATGGAAATGTCCGAGATTCCAAGCGGCATATTTGTCTCTGATCCGGAAACGGCCAGAGGAGTTTTTAAGGCACTGGAAGAGAGAGCTGCAGATCCTGAAGTGATTATCTACAACAATTTCTTCCCATTGGAGAAAAGCAGGGGAATCGAACTGCGTATTTTCACCCCTGATCTCTGGCGGACTGCACTGAAGATGGTTAAGGAAAAAGCAAAAGGTGAAAGGGAACAGGGGCTTTGCGTCTTCTCTCCTGCTCGCCTTTTGATAAACAACGCTTCATTGAAGCAAGGAGAGTAGTATATGAAAAAGGCTTTACTGGTCTTCGCTGTAGCGCTTATGTCGCTCAGCCTGTTTGCACAGGGCGGTGGAGAAACCGCTGTGTCTGAATCAGGGAACATCGTAATCGAGGATCTCAACATCATGTATGTCCCTTCACGTGAGCCAAGTGAAATCATCATGGTTACAGAGCCGCTGAAGAATCTCCTGAAAAATGAGCTTTCTTCACTTGGATACGATGTTGAGAATGTCAATATTTCGGTAGGAACAAACTATGAAGCCGTAGGTATCGCGCTTTCTGCCGGAACTGCTGATGTCGCAGTGGGAATGCCTGCAAATACATATATCCTCTATGAGGATGGCTGTGATGTAATCCTTACAGCAACACGTGATGGTCTTTCCGTTGACAGCGATGATCCACGTGACTGGAACAATAACGAACCAATCACAGCAAGTCAGAATCAGGCTGTTGGATATAGAGCTCTCATAATCGCAGGCCCGTCTGAGAAGGGAAAGGAACTTGCTGCAAAGGTTAATGCAGGTGAAGCTCTTACATGGGATGATCTCAATTCCGCAAACTGGGCTGTCATGAGCTCTACAAGTTCTGCAGGCTATGTGTATCCGACAATCTGGCTTATGAATAACTATGATGGCAAGACAATCGGCGATCTGCAGCACACTGTTCAGGTTGATTCATATCCATCAGCATTCGCGCGTCTTGCTTCGGGGCAGGTTGATCTTCTCTGCACTTTCGCCGATGCAAGAAGGGATTATGAGGAAGACTGGACAACAACCTTCGGACGCACGGAGGATATCTGGGCGGAGACGGATCTTGTTGGAGTAACTCCGATGATTTACAACGATACAGTCTGCGTATCAAAGACCAGTGATACGATCACACCGGAATTCGTCGAAGCTCTCAAGACAGCATTCATGAACCTCAACAAGACAGAAGAGGGCCGGAATGTTATCGCAATTTACAGCCACACCGGATATCTTCCAGCAACATCTTCAGACTATGACAATGAAAGAGTTGCTCAGGAAATCATGAGAAACACAGGTGTCTGATAGCGAGAGAGGGGGCAACCCCTCTCTTTTCTGGTATTGATTATGATTACTTTTAGCGATGTAACGAAAATTTATCCAAATGGGACAGTCGGGCTTAAAGATGTGAACCTATCTATTGCAGATGGGGAGTTTGTTGCTGTCATAGGCCTCTCTGGAGCTGGAAAATCCACGCTGATCAGAGCAATCAACAGAATGCATCCGATTTCTTCCGGTTCGCTGACTGTCAACGGCACGGACGTGATGAAGCTGTCGGGAAAGGAACTGAGAAAGCTGAGACGAGGCATCGGAATGATTTTCCAGTCCTTCAATCTCGTCACAAGAACTACAGTAATCCGAAATGTACTGGCTGCATTCGTCCCCGATCTGCCTCTTTGGAGGCGTATTATGGGAATATTCCCGAAGAGTGCAAAACTGAAAGCTCTGGAAGCGCTGGATAAAGTCGGCATACTGGAGAAAGCGTATTCGCGTGTTGATCAGCTGTCTGGTGGTCAGCAGCAGAGGGTTGCACTTGCCAGGACACTAGCACAGAATCCATCGATTATCCTGGCGGATGAGCCTGTTGCGGCTCTGGATCCGGTAACTGCCAAAGCTGTAATGGATGACTTCAGGAATATTAACAGGAATATGGGGATAACGGTCATCATAAATATACATCATGTCGAACTTGCTCTGGAGTATTGTGACAGGGTTATCGGTGTGCGTTCTGGATCGATTGTCTTTGATGGTCCTGCAGCCCTCGTCAATGAATCCGTGCTGGCTTCAATTTATGGAGACAAAAGCCATGAAGCTGTATGATCGTATCTTCCCTCCTAAATCATATACGCTGGATAACGGCAAGATCGTTACAGAGAAACGTTCAAGGCTACCGCTTGTCATCCTCATTCTTGTGCTTGCAACAGTAATTTCCGGAGAGATTACAGGATTCCGGATCTCGACACTTCTGAAACGTGGCAGCTACTTCTTTGTAATGCTGTTCGATATGTTCCCTCCGGATATTGCATATATGCCACAGGTCTGGACACCGCTCTGGGATACGATAAAGATGAGCTTGCTTGGATCTGCAATCGGCGCGCTTCTCTGTATTCCTTTTTCCGTTGTTTCCAGCGAGAATCTCATCAGGCACAAAGCCGTGACAACATTCTTCAAGTTCTTCTTTTCAGTTGTCAGAACTCTTCCAACTCTTGTCGTTGCATTGATAGCCACCTATGTTTTCGGCCTTGGTACGCTTGCTGGAACTGTTGCAATCGCAGTCTTCACATTCGCCTACTGCGGTAAGATCCTCTATGAGCAGATCGAAACAGTGGATATGGGGTCACATGAAGCACTGGAAGCGCTTGGCATGGGAAAACTGAGTTCAATCCGTTATGCAGTATGGCCGCAGGTTCTTCCTTCATTTCTTTCAACTGTGCTTTTCTGTTTTGAAGGCAATGTGCGTTATGCATCGATTCTTGGCTATGTAGGGGCCGGAGGACTTGGATTGATTCTCAATGAGAAGATAGGCTGGAGGGAATATTCACGTGTCGGCATGATTCTGATAGCTCTCTTCATAGCTGTCGTTGCAATAGAGTCTCTGAGTTCTTTCTTAAGAAGCAAGCTTACATAGGAGGATATGATGGCTGAGATTAAACTTACCCCTGCTGAGACGCTTTCGAAAGAGCCTAAGCGCTGGATAGCGACGCTCATCATTGTTTTCATTGCTGTCATACTCACTGCCTGGTCAGGAAGTGCGCTCGAGTCCAATTCAACAGGAGGTTCAGGACTTGCTGTTGCCAAAGGAATCATTCTTGGCATTCTTCATCCGACATCATCGATTCTCTTCACACTGCAGACAAATGGCGTTCCTTATCTCCTTCTGGAGACGATGTGCATAGCATTTCTCGGGACGCTTGTAGGGGCTGTTATTTCCATTCCGTTCGCATTTCTTGGTGCAGGGAACATCGTACCGAAGCCTGTTGCCCTGATTTCCCGTGTTTTCGTTATGGCAATAAGGACAATTCCTTCATTCGTGTATGGTCTGATGTTCATCATGGTCACAGGTCCAGGTGCATTTGCCGGTCTCCTGACGATGTCGGTCTGTTCGATAGGGATGCTTTCGAAGATGTTCATCGAAACGATCGAGGATCTGGATAAGGGAATACTCGAGTCTCTTTCTGCTTCAGGATGCAATACATTTGACAAGATACGATACGGTATCATCCCGCAGCTGATGCCATCATTTTCATCTACATTGATCTACCGCTTTGATATGAATCTCCGCGATGCGACAGTCTTGGGAATAGTCGGGGCCGGAGGTATCGGCGCACCTCTTATTTTTGCTATGAATTCATACAGATGGAATGATGTCGGAGCCATCCTCCTTGGGCTTGTCATTCTTGTTCTTATCGTTGAATGGTTCTCATCACGATTGAGAAATGCATTGATGAGAGGTTAGCATGGCCGAGCTTTTCTTCACCAGCGATACCCATTCATATGTTTTTCCGACCGATTATATTTCGGACGAGAAAAGGAATATGGGTTATATCGCTGCTGCATCGCAGTTTGCAGATGGTGCGATCATTGCAGATGGCGGTGATGTCCTTCAGGGGTCTCCTCTCATCCGCTATGAGCTTGAGAAGGGTATACGCCCTTTCACGGCAGCAGAGGCTTTCAACAGGGCAGGACTTTCCATCTACACACCCGGGAATCATGACTTCAATTTCGGCTATGATACGCTAAGGGACTTTCTCACTTCCCTTGAAGCGGATACTGTCGCGGCAAATCTTATAGATGAAAGAGGAGAACTTGATGTAAGGAGGTTTGTCATAAAGGACACCTCCGATGGTCTTCGTCTCCTTTTCGTTGGTGTCATCACGGATTATGTCAACATCTGGGAGAAGAAGGAGAATCTTGAAGGCCTGAAGATCATTGATTCTGTACGCGCTGCAAAGGAAGCTCTGGAAGAGGGCAGGAAATTCTCCCCGGATTTCACGGTCTGCATTTATCATGGTGGTTTTGATGACAATGAAACCGGGGAGATAAAGGAAAACAGGGGCATGGAACTTGCGCATCTTGGCTTTGATGTTCTTCTGACAGCGCATCAGCATGCTATCATAGAGCCAAAGCGTATCGGGACTGCCATTACGCTGCAGACAGGTTCGAAAGCGATGCATTATGCCCGTCTGGTGTTCAAGCATGATAGGAGCATCGAGGCAGAGATTCTGGCAACCGATGGTTCTCTTCCGCTGAAAAAGTGCTTTCAGGCAATGGATGACACGGTTGAGAAGCAGGTGCTCCTGTCCCTGAAGGAACCAATAGGCAGGATCAACGGAGTCCTTCTGGATAGCTCGAAGCTTGAAAGTGCTGTTCATGGCTCTTCTCTTGCTGACTTCTTCGGTGATATCCAGCTTGGGTTCTCTGGTGCAGATGTATCTGCTGTATCGCTTTTCAATGATCCCGTGTCGCTTGGTCCTGTGGTCACACTAGGAGGCCTTCTTGCATCCTATCCATTTGCGAATACGCTTCTGAAGCTGCGGCTTACAGGAGCGATGCTGAAGGAGGCAATGGAGAGAAGCGCTGCTTACTTTGATGCAGAAGATGGCAATGTAAGGATCAGCGATAGATTCACGATCCCTAAAGAGGAACACTACAATTATGATTTCTATCGCGGTGTCTCTTATGCTTTTGATATCAGAAAGCCCCTTGGGCAGAGAGTTGTGCATCTGATGCTTGGGAATACTGACTTGCTGAAGAACCCTGATAAGGAACTGACGATTGTCCTCAATAGCTACAGGGCAACAGGCACTGGCGGGTATGGGGTATATAGAAAAGCGGAAGTCGTTGAACGCTATAGCCAGGATGTGCAGGATCTTCTTATCGAATATTTAAGGAAGGAAGGGGATATCGAAATACCGGAAAAGACAAGCTTTGCTTTGATTTACTGATGCCAGAAGCGGCAGCTTTATAACCATGCCGAGATGTTCTGGAATATATGGAAAATGAGAACCCAGACGGCGTCCTTTATGGACATGAGTGAATACAGCTGGTGGCATTTT
>JADIMF010000162.1 GCA_017694915.1 Candidatus Ornithospirochaeta stercoravium | reverse complement strand
CCGATGAAAGGTGAAAGAGCATAATAAGCGCTGGTTCTTGCAGCCCCAAGACAGCGCTGAGCATAAACATAGAAAAACACGCTCAATCCATAAGAAGCAAAACCAAGGAGAAGGATAAGAGGAATAGTACTCAGAGCTGGAAATGGTGCGCCTATCATAAACGCTACAATAAGAGCCCCTATTCCTGATCCAAGTCCTTTGATGATGACGATCTCCTCCGGGCTTTTTCCTGAAATCATTCTGGTACAGTTATTCTCCAGACCCCAGCAAGTGCATGCGAGTATCACGAATATTGATCCGATTGAGAAGGAGAAAGCACTAACATCCTCGAATGAAAGCAATGCACTGGAAATGACAATAAGAACAATCGCAGCCCAAAGCATCTTTCTTATCCTTTCCTTAAAAACAATCAATGCAATGAGTGAAGTCGCAACAATCTCGAAATTATTCAGAAGAGATGCGTTTGCAGCTGTAGCACTCTTAAGTCCTGTCATCATGAGTATCGGTGCTGCTATATCAAGAATCACCATCAGAATGGTATATGGAAGATCCTTCTTTGTAAGAGGCTTTTCATCACTGTTTTTATGGAAAATATGTATGATAAACATTCCGATTCCTGCACCAAGATAGAGAAATCCTGCCATCATTTCCGGAGAAACAGATGAAAGCAATAGCTTAGACAGAGGTGAATTCAGTGCATATAAAGCAGCAGCAAGCACTGCGAATACTATCGGATTGATTTTCATAACACCCCTATTATAAACAGAAATCCCTCCACAAAGGAGGGATAGGAGAAAACGAATAACAGAAATCAATATGTGTAGGATACTGCGATAACAGGAGCAAGCCAGAACCCAGATTCATCAATAGTTCCTGTTGTGGTATTGTTATGATCTCCAAATATGCCTGATGAAGAACTCTTTGTGGTGAAAGAAGAATATACAGGACCGCCAAGAATTACACCTACATTTATCCTGAGGAATTCAAGAAGAGTTATATCAAGAGAAACATCACCATATATGTCAAGACGGAAGTTTGTCGTTTTTCCACTTGCCGTAAAAATATCTCCGAAATCCAATCCTGTATCAACAATTGTTCCAAATTTCCCACGCATACCAACACCTGCAGAAAGACCTAAAAGATCACTAAACTCGTATCTGTAACCAGCTCCAACTTTGAAAATAAAATTAGACGGAGTATCATCAGGAACTTTTACAGGATCTGCATCACCAACCCATGTATTTAGTGGGAAATACGCACCTAAACCATATTCAATACCTATTCCGCTTCCCCTCTTTCCAAAGTAATGTGCACCTTCTGCCATGAATGCCAAGTTAGTTTGGCCAGATTTTGAATCTGTTCCGGTATCAAGCCAATACCACTCAGGTGCTACTGATACACCAATGCGTCCATCAGATGCAGATACTGCACCTACTACTGCAACAAGGATAAGAAGCGTTACCAATATCTTCTTCATAACCAACCTCCGAAATCAATTATGTATTTTCATTATAGTCCTGTTTCAGAATCAGTCATCAGAAAATATTAAATATGTTACAGATTGGATAATTTGTCTAAGTTTAATAAAAATCCCTCATCTATGCGAGACGAGGGAAAATTAAGTTTATTAAATACAATCGATGTCAGGATTCACTTTCTGCCTGTACGTTGACATCAACTGAAAGCTTCTCTGCAGGACCGTCAATATACTTGATTGCAAGGCCTGAGAAGTCCATACCAAAACTGTTATAGAAGAAAGCAACACTGAAGTTTCTAACATCCTGTGTTATGTTTATAACCGCGTCAGCCTCTGGATAAAGCTCTCTTGCCTCTTCGAGAATATCGTTATATCCAAAACCACCCCACTGTATGAAACCAAGTACATTGTGAACTGTTCCAGATACAGATACAGGACCAAGAACCTCATAATCCTTTTCAATGACATTTCCAACAAGACCAGCATCCTTGTAAGGAAGCCTTGTACTACAGGAAACCGCAAGAACAAGTACCATAGCAACAATCAACAGCTTTTTCATGTTCATTACCCCACGAAAATAAGAATTTATGATTTCATTATCCTTAAAAGAAAAGCAAATTCAAGATTAATCAGACAAAAGTAAGAAAAAATATGAGAATTCTTAAGAATAAAAACAGCCGCCCGAAAGCGGCTTAATCATTAATATGACTTCGATGCGTGCATCTTGCGAACCTTCTTCATCTGCTTGCGCTGCATAGCCTTGTTCTTGCGGTTCTGGATGGTAGAGGGCTTCTCGTAGTACTCACGCTTCTTCCACTCGCGGATGATGCCTTCCTTCTCGACCATTCTCTTGAAACGCTTGATCGACTTCTCAAGTGGTTCGTTCTCATCTACTTTTACGTATGCCATATCTTAATCACCTCCTCTCCCATCTGGGTCAGAATCCTATGCGAAACTACCATTTTAACAATGATATGTCAAGTTATCAGTCAATCGGAGAATGCTCAGGGATATATGGTTCAGGGCAGAATTCATCACCCACGTTCTTCACCATTGTCCTCATCGCAATCCTCATCTTCTTCGATACTTCCAGAAGCTTGTGAATAGCTTCCACCGTTCCATCGTCAAGAGAAGCGTTATGAGCTGCTTCATGACATTTCCTGGCTTCGTCTTTTATCAGAGAAGTTATCTCGAGATTCTTCTCAAGATTATCAACAGTTACAGGATCATCGAGCTTTCTCATCGCAAAGAGAGCCTTGAAGAAATGCCAGATGCATGCTCTCGAATCAGTCTGTGAATTGCTTTCTATCCTATTGAGGAAAAGCTCTGCTTCCTCATCTTCATGATGATTGAAATATGCAATGAGAATCTGTCTCTGGAAAAGAGAGGCTGCCTTGTCAGAAAGGGACTTCTCAGCTTCTATTGCTTTATCTCTTTCCTTATCGTAATCCTTCCATGCTGCGTTGATGAAAGTCTGCATTGCTTTTCTCTCATCATCAGTAACAGTCGTAAGATTGTCATGAAGCTCTGCTGCAACTGCAGCTGCTTTTTTAAGATTATCCTCAAGCTTCGGATCAGAAAGTCCCATCCCAATCGCCTTTGAGAAAGAGACTATGGCATTATCAACATCAGCAAGAACAGGATTCTCCAGATCGAGGGATGCGAGTCCTTTTACATACCACCACATACCATCTCTTTTTTCAGGTGCCATTTTCTCAAGAAGCTCTGCCGCCTCCGCATTTCCGCCATATGTTATGAACATAGCAGAAATCGGCACGATATCATCGGCAAGCTCTTCCGCTGTCAGCTGCCTTACTTCATTCTTAAGATCCCTTATCTTCTTTTCCTGCCTCATTGCACTACCTCCATATCCTTTATAAGAAGCTGTTCCTTCTCCGTGCCTTTCCAGAAATTGATATCCGGGGTGAATACCGCATTCACATGCATCCCCTTCCTGAATTTCTCCTTGTCATCCCCTGCATTCCACCATACGGCAGGCCATGAATACTTTCCATACCGGAGGGAGAATCTGAGGAATTTCTGATCGGATCTCGGGGCTATCAGGTCAGAGATGACAGCATCCTTTATGCTGATCCTAAGCTCCTCATTTTCCTGACCGAAAGGCTCAAGCAACTCTGAAAGCTTCCAGAGTCCTACTGTCATATACTCAGGCGGAATATCCGCATCTACAGTCATCGGCTCATCACTCTCACCTTTCTCATCCATCGCGGCAACATAGTTTTCCATCATCTGCAGCAGCGTATCGAGATTTTCGCTTCTCATGGAGAAACCTGCCGCACACCTATGCCCCCCATAGTCATCGAAAAGATCAGAAAAGGCGGAGAGAAATGTCTTTGCATTATATTTATCCGAACATCTTACGGATGCCGACACCCTACCATCTTCCATTGCAGCAATAACAACAGAGAGAACAGAGTATTCCTTTGAAAGTTTTGAGGCTAATGCCCCTGTAAGTCCTCTTGGTACAGCTTCATCGGAAACAATGACAGCTTTGCCTTCAAGTCTCTCAAAGCTCTCTGCGGCCTTGCCTTTGATAAGCGACAATGCATTCTCCTCGCTCATCTGGCGCATTTTATTCATCTCTAGAAGGTTGTCGGTAAAGCCATCAGCTTCCAGAGGATCATCTGAAATAAGAAGAGCAAGAGCGTCTGACGGATGTCCCATCCTTCCCGCAGCATTTATCACAGGAGCAATATAGAAGGAAACATCCCTGCTATTGAGTCGCTTTCCTGCAAGATTCTGCCGTCCAAGAAGGGATCTGAAACAGGATAAAGGCTTTTCAGAAAGCATCTTAAGCCCCTTTCTGACTATCAGGCGGTTCTCGTTTTTCATCGGCATCAGATCGGCAATGGTACCTATCGCAGCAAATTCCATCAGCTCGTCATATTCCCTGGAAAGCGATGGATAGGAATAGATCGATATAGAACGGAAAAGTGAAACGAGCGTTTCTATCTCCTTATCCCCATCATGGTATCTTGCAGCTCTGGACTGCATTGCAAGATCGAAGATCGAATGGCCTTTTGCACGAGGCATCAGAGCCTCCAGCTTGCTTCTCATGTCCTCAAGATTTATATCAACATTATTCCCGAACGCGCGACGGAGCATCTTCTTCTCCGTATCGGCATCGAGAACGATTATAGGAAGATTCACCGCGAGGAAATCCATAAGCCTGTCCTTAGCCTGCGAAGCTCCTCCGCCATCAGCGACTTCCTCTGTTATCCTGTCTATCTCGATAAGATTTTCTATTCGCACGGCATTGATCCTGATAGAGCCATTCCTCGGTTCCGCGTGAAGTATGATGCACTCACTACCGAATAAAGGCGTCTGGGAGAAATTCAATGCCCAGATCATCTTGGCGGCAACTGCGCAACCTGCAAGAGAATCAAAGGGATATCCACAACCAGGAATCTTCGGATCGAAAAGAGCCACAGCGCCGGGAAGTTCATCTCCAGGGATATGATGATCGAGGACAATAACATCCACCCCGCTCTTCTCGAGTTCCTTTATCTCGTTGATTGCCGAGATTCCATTATCCACGGTGATGACAAGAGTATATTCCTTCTCAAGTATTTCCCTGACTATATCAGATGTAAGGCCATATGGCTCATCACCTTCAGGAAGGCGCACGGAAAGCTCAGACGCACCAAGTTTCTTAAGTCCTCTGTAGAGAATCGCAGAACCTGTTATGCCATCGACATCACGGTCTCCGAAGATGAGGATTTTCTCCCCCTCTTCTATTGCCGCATTGATTCTGTCTATCGCTGTGAAAACATCATCGCACTCAAGCGGAGAGTGCTGATAAATCATATCTGACTCAAGGTAATAAAGAGCATCTTCAGCACTCTCAACACCTCGTCTTTCAAGGATTGTTGCGGACAGGAGATCAAGGGAAAACCGCTCCTTGAGCGACCTAACCTTTCCCGGATCCGAGACATTCACCTTTATATCCATTCTCATCCCCATCAGATTTTCCAGATACCATGCTCAATGCTTCTAAGCTTCTCGGGAAAAGATAGAAGAAGAGTCCGCAGAAGATAACGGAACACTCTGTGCTCCTGTTCTGGCGATACTGTCAAATCCATTGCTTTCTCGATTCCTACCTCCTGTATCCGCCTTAGATAAGCTCTGGCATTTGGAGGGAGAATCAACGTCATCGACATAGTATCACAGTCGGGGCACACAGCAACACCCATATCAGGGCGGAAACCGAGGACCTCTTCTTTTGAGAATACCTTTCCGCAGGACGGACATGAAATATAATCGCCGGAAAGACCTTCCTGCAGCAGAAAACATGTGACAAATGCATTCACGACTTTCTCATATGGATGGGATTCAAGTGCATCGAGGGCGGAGACATACAATGAATAAAGCTCAGGTTCTGCTGTACGCGATACAAGTATCAGATCCGAAAAAAGCATCGCACTCTGTGAGATATCAAGGTCATAATGAAGCCCCTCGTGTGTTGATATCACATCGATATCCTTAAGCGACCAGCCTCTCCTTCCTTTCTCCAGAGAGAAATTGCCTTCGGTATAGAGAGGTGCTTTGACGCTTCTCACGCTCTTTCTGGCGCCATAGGAGACAACATTCATAAGACCGAGGGATGGAGAGAAAAGAGTCAGAAGCCTGTCGTAGTCCCTGACTGGAATACTCCGTATTACGATTGCAAGTCCTTTTGCATCCCTTTCCATTGCTATGAGGATAAATACGTGAAAGAAAGGCGTCAATGACAGAATGGAACAATAGCTCTCTTGGTGCTATCATCCGGATATGCATAAACGAATCCTCGCATCAATGATGCTCCTGCTGCTATTTATCCCGCTTGGAGCGGCTTCCTTCACAGGAGGCATTCCTGTCCGTGAGAATCTGTTTTACAGCGAGGAAGAACTCAGCAAAGTCGATTTCACTACTCCTCTCACTGAAGGCGAAAGGGAATACTACGAGGATACGCATATCTATATAACGACTGCAGCCCCTTCTGATCCCGTCTATATCTTCTTCGGACATGCAGGAATTGAGGTCGACACACCGGATACACCCCCCGTAATGTTCGATTACGGGACATTCCGCTTCGATAATACATTCTACATTAACTTCGCTCTCGGTCGCCTTTATTACAATGTCATCGAAAGCTATTCCTTCTACCGCTATGAGGAATTCCAGATGGATGACAGGACGGTGAAACGCATTGAGCTTGACCTGACCCCGGAAGAGAAGAAAGCCGTGATAGGCTTCCTTTCATATAATATCCTCCCTGAGAATGACACCTATCTCTATCATTATTACAAAGATAACTGCGCTACAAGACTGAGAGATATCTATAACGCGGCAACAGGAGGCGCTTTCAGAGAATGGTGTGAGAAGCAGGAGACAGGTAAAGGTTTCAGGGCATGGTCACTGCCATATATGCACCCATCTTTCTTCTTTGCCTTCATCCTTAATTATCTTCAGGGACCGCTTGTGGATGAACCAGTGGATCTGTATGAAGCATGCTTCCTTCCGGATATCCTCCTGCAGACGATAGAGGAATACGAAGGAAAGAATGCTGAAATCATCTATCAGACGAAATCTCGCCCTGATACCCCTGATCATTACGATCTCATCACACGTTCATTCATCGCGGGGCTTGCAATAAGCATCCTTATTCTTCTCACTTCATCAAAGAAAAAGTGGATCAGCCGGATAGGTGATCTGACATCAGGTGCTGTCTATCTCTTTCTCGGCGTTATGTCACTGGTTCTTCTTTTCATGATGACGATGACTAATCATGATGTGACATACGGCAATACGAACATCATCGTTATATCACCATTCGTACTTGCTCTTGCCGCAATGCATCTTGCTTCTCTCGGGAAAAAAGAAAGAAGGAAAGGACTTGGAAGTCTTTCTAAAATACTTCTTATCTCAGTCCTTTCCCTACTTGCCCTCAAAGGATGCCTTATCGATATCCTTTATGAAGACAACATTGCCTACTTCGTATTCATCATCCCTCTATATGCTGCAGAGGTTCTTGTAAGCCGTATGAAAGCTAAGGCAGTATCCTTGTACCGCTGAGACCTTTCATCGCATCCGAAAGATGCTCAGGATCTGTAATCATCGCAAGGTTTCCCGTACTCTCAACATAATCCGTAAGAGCCTGTATCTTCGGGAGCATCGAGCCTGGTGCGAACTGTCCTTCCTCTGAATATCTCTTAGCCTCTGCTACTGTCATTGAATCAATTGCCCTCTGGGTCGGCTTGTTGTAATCGAGACATACCTTCTCTACAGCTGTTGAGATTATGAAAGCATCAGCATTGAGGGATTTTGCAAGAATAGCGGCTGCTAGATCCTTATCTATAACAGCTTCCTTGCCCCATAGAGAACCTTCATCATCTCTCACTACAGGAATACCGCCTCCTCCCGCCGCTATAACAGTTGCACCGCTTGCTGCGAGGAACTTTATGGTATCAAGCTCAACAATCGAAAGCGGCTTCGGAGATGGAACCACCCTTCTCCATCCTCTTCCGGCATCTTCCTTCACTGTCCATCCAAAAGATTCACTATGTTCTTTAGCATCCTCTTCGGACATGAATGAGCCGATAGGTTTCGTAGGATTGGAAAATGACGGATCGGAAGGTGAAACCTCAACCTGCGTTACAACTGTCACTGCCTTGTTTTCCATCTTGCGGATAAGGAACTCATTATCTAGAGCTTTCTGCAGCTGGTAACCGATTGCACCCTGGGTATCGGCAACACATGAATCAAGAGGCACAGAATGCAGTATCTTACGGGCATACTCTGAACGGAGAAGGATATATCCGACCTGAGGTCCATTACCGTGGACAATAACTACCCGATGTCCTTCCTGTATGATATTCGCAATATGATGTGCGGTTTTCTCCGCTGCTCTGTACTGAGCATCAACTGTTACCTTCTTTGGATCCTCTATAAGTGAATTACCGCCTATTGCAATGACTATGAGCTTAGATTCCATATGCCCTCCGATATAGAGATTAACATAGATGCAACAAATTGCAACGAAATTCAGATCAAGGACAAGAGCATCGCCGCCCTTAGCGCTGAAATAACGAACAATCATCCCTAGCATTTCCAACTAACATCCATTACGATGCTGGTGGGTACTATTATGAGAAGAATCATTATTCCATTAATCGTTATCACACTTGCTTTTGCTGTTTCCTGCTCACCCAGTGCGGCAGTCGAAAGATTAACATCTTGACCGCAGACGGCAAGCCTCTCGATTCATCGCCAGAGTTCAGCGCAGACCTTTTCGTTGTTAAGGTCACATACACTAATGGCTCGACAAAAATACTGGACGGTAAAGGGCTTGTCATTCCGGAGTATGACCAAGGAGCTGACGGTTCAAACACATGGAACGGCATAGTTGAGGCCAGCTATGGCGGGAAGACTATACAGAAGACATTTGTGCTTGAAACGATAGAATCCCCCGTATATCCAAATGATGACTCGGGAAACGTGACATACAAGGAGCTCGTGTCCCTATCCATCTACCAGACAAGGCCAGCCACGGACGGAGAGCCGTTCGACCCTTCGCTTTTCAGGATCCAGGCGGAATATGCCGGCGGCCCCTCTGAAGACCTCGATGGCGATGGCTATGTCTATCTGCAGGATTCAGACGGGACAATGAACAGGGGCGATTCCGTGATGGCGAGTATCAGAGGCTACAGGGTGAAGCTCAGGATAGACTTCGCAGACTAACGACCCACTCCAGTACTCCAAGCCCCGCTCAAACGGGGCTATCATTTTACTCAGGTTTTAGATGTAATATTCTGCATCCCAATGATATTGCTAATTCGATGTCATCCAGTCAATGTTAACAAATTACTATTCTATTCCATGTTTCATTGTTGTCTATAGCCTCTCTTGATGTTGACTCAATTATAACATCGTTATATAACACTGTTATCTATGAGCGAAACAGAAAGACGAATACTTGAGACAGCCAAGAAGGAATTCCTTGAAAGAGGCTTTCAGGGAACCTCGATGAGACGTATTGCGGCCCTTGCTGGTGTTACCACTGGAGCCCTTTATGGCTATTTCGACTCAAAGGAGAAAATCTTCGATTCACTCGTAGAAGATTCCTATAACGCTGTAATGAATGCGTATAAGGATGCACATGTGGAATTCGCAGCTCTACCCTATGATACACAGGTCTCAGGAATGGGAGATATAACCGCAAAGTGCGTCGAGTGGTGTCTGGAATATATCTATGACCATCTTGACGAGTTCCGTCTGATCCTGATGTGCTCCGAGGGGACACGCTATACGAATATGGTCGATGAGATGATGAAAATCGAGGAGGAATCCACAGAGGAGTTCATATCACTCATGAGGAAGAATGGCATGGAGATACCTGAAATCGATCCCCTTCTTGAGCATATGGTCACATCAGGTTACTTCACATCCTTCTTTGAGGTGGTGAGACACTCTGTCCCCCGGGAGGATGCCAGGATCTACATCCATAACCTTCAGGCCTTCTACAAGGCCGGATGGGAGCGTCTTTTCGGCATGAGGCTTTGATGTCTCTTTTTTTTTGAACATAATGGTTAGCCTATGCTAACTTATTTGGAGGTTTTATGAAACAGAACAAAGATCTTGAGCGCCTGCTCAGGTATGCGGGCAGATATAAGGTTCTGACGTATCTCTCGTGGGTACTGTCAGCAATCTCAGCGATATTGGCTCTGCTTCCGTTCATCTGCATCTGGCTGATAATCCGGGATGTGCTTGCATCAGAATATGGGATGATAGCCCGCTACGGCGCTTATGCCGTTGCCTTGGCGATTATCTCGATGCTTGTCTACATTGCAGCACTCATGTGCTCGCATGTGGCCGCATTCCGTGTTGCGGCGAACATGAGGAAGGAGATGCTTTCCCATGTAATCAACCTGCCATTAGGTGTGGAAGACCGTTTCGGTAGCGGAAAGATGAGGAAGATCATCAACGACTCAAGCGCAGCTACAGAGACATATCTTGCGCATCAGCTGCCAGACAGGGCCGCAGCGATCGCTACTCCGATAGGACTCATTGCAATGCTTCTCTGGTTCGACTGGAGACTCGGACTTCTTTCTCTTCTTCCTGTTGTGCTTGGCTTCTTGATCATGATGAGGATGACAGGAGAGAGGATGCAGGAGAGGATGAAGCAGTATCAGGATGCACTTGCTGACATGTCTAATCAGGCTGTCGAGTATGTCAGGGGAATCCCTGTCGTGAAGGCATTCGGGCAGACAATATACTCATTCCGCCTCTTCAAGGATTCGATCGACCGTTACGAAAAATGGGTAATTGAATACACGAAGGAACTTATGAGACCGATGATCATATACACCGGAGCGATAAACAGCTCGTTCGCCTTCATAACAGCTGGAGCATTCATACTCGCTTCCGGTGGGATCACTCCGGAGATCATTCTGAACGTGCTTTTCTATGTGATCATAACTCCAGTCATCTCGATAACGCTGACGAAGATAATGTTCAAGAGCGAGGAGGCGATGATCGTCCATGATGCAATCATGAGAGTGGATACCATAATGAATGAGAAGCCACAGAGCGATGCACATAACAGTCTTGTCCCCTCTGACAGCTCCGTGAAGCTGGAGCATGTGACATTCAGTTATGATGGCAAGAAGGATGCAGTCCATAATGTATCAATCAATATCCCATCAGGTTCCCTCGTCGCCTTCGTAGGCCCATCAGGAGGAGGAAAGACGACGCTTGCCTCCATCATCGCACGTTTCTTTGACCCTCAGGAAGGAACGATCAGAATCGGCGGGCTGGATATCAGGGATATCCCGAAGGATCGTCTTATGCAGTATGTTTCCTTCGTCTTCCAGGACAGCCACCTGATAAAAGGAACTATAAAGGACAATGTGAAGCTGGCTAAGCCGGATGCCAGTGATGCCGAAGTACTTGAAGCTCTCAAGAAGGCAGAATGCATGGATATCATCGAAAAGCTGCCTGATGGCATAAACACAGTGCTTGGAAGCGGTGGGATATATCTCTCAGGCGGAGAGACACAGCGCATAGCGATTGCACGCACAATACTCAAAGACTCTCCTGTAATCATACTTGATGAGGCAACGGCATTCGCAGATCCAGATAACGAAGTGAAGGTTCAGAAAGCGTTCTCCTCAATGCTTGATGGCAGGACTGTCATCATGATCGCCCATCGTCTCTCATCTATCACAAATGCCGACAGGATATATGTGCTTTCCGACGGCGAAATAAGGGAAGACGGAACATTCAATGAGCTTCTGGAGAAGAATGGTCTCTTCAGCCAGATGTGGAATGATTACCAGAGCTCCGTGGAATGGAAGGTCGGAAAGGAGGCGATGTGATGATAAAGAG